>NZ_JBSVWN010000004.1:0-232456 GCF_054071325.1 Pseudomonas sp. SDO5215_S409
CCGTACGTACGGTGGTGTGAGAGGACGGCGGATGTGAATCCGCCTCCTACTCTATGCCTCGGGAAACAGGTCCTACCCACACTCTGCGTGGGAGCGTCCGTCAGAAACGCTCAAGCGTGCGCGTGTTGGTTTCGCGCACCACGTCCTTGGGCTTATACGCGCAATACCCCGGCCGCGGCCCGATCTTGGGGTGGTTACGGCAGGTATCCGGGCGCTTGTCATAAATAGTGCAGAAACGGCTCTTACGATCCAGGTAGAGGCAATCGTTGTTGCTCATGCGCTGCAAGGTAAAGATCTCGGACTTGGAGTTGAAGCGCTCCACGATCCCTTCTTTCTGCAACCGCTTGGCAATGTTCTTCGGCGGGTCGCCGCGTTCGAACTCGTCGACGATGCCAATGCGGATCAGGTCCTTGATTTTCACCTCGACCGGCAACGTGCAGCAGCTGGACACGCAGCCTCCGCACATGTGGCTGGAGTATTTCTGCCACGTCTCGAGACGGTCGAGTTCGGCAGCGGCGATCAGTTGAGGTTTCATCAGGTTTCCAAGAGGGGTGTAATCCGGGCGCGCGATCATACCGGGATTGATGAATTTTTGAACAATATTTTGCAGCTTTCAGCCCAAAGGAAGGTCGGCACGGCCCCTGCATCAAAACCCTGAAAAGCGCAAATGAGTGAAAAACTGCCGAACCAGAGCGTTTACCGCCTGTCAGACCGACTAGGCTCTAGCCACTCCTACTGTCTCGCCCGAGGTCGCACCGATGTCTCAGGAACCGCTTGCACGAGAAGCAGAGGTAGCCGCATTTCGCGATGCCGTCTTGACCAAACTCACTTACGCGGTGGGCAAGGACCCCGACCACGCCTTCGACCACGACTGGTTTGAAGCCATCGCACTGGCCGCCCGCGACCATATGGTCGACCACTGGATGGACCACACCCGGCACATCTACCGCCGGGGGCAGAAGCGGGTGTATTACCTCTCCCTGGAATTTCTCATCGGCCGCCTGCTGTTCGACAGCCTGAGCAACCTGGGCATCCTGGACGTTGCCCGCGAAGCGTTGGCCGAGCTGGACGTGGACCTGGAACGCATCCGCCAGCTGGAGCCCGACGCGGCACTGGGCAACGGCGGCCTGGGCCGCTTGGCGGCGTGTTTCATGGAAAGCATGTCGACCCTGGGTATCGCGGGCCACGGCTACGGTATCCGTTATGAACACGGCCTGTTCCGCCAGGCCATCGTCGATGGCTGGCAGCAGGAGCAAACCGAGCGCTGGCTGGACTTTGGCAACCCCTGGGAATTCGAGCGCGCCGAGGTGATCTACCCGATCGGCTTTGGCGGCGGCGTAGAAACCGTGCAAGACGCCTCCGGCAAGCCGATCCAGGTGTGGTCACCCAACGAAACCGTGCGGGCGGTGGCCTATGACACCCCGGTGGTCGGCTGGCGCGGTGCCAGCGTCAACACCCTGCGGTTGTGGCGGGCCCGGGCGGTGGAAGACCTGCACCTGGAGCGCTTCAACGCCGGTGACCACCTGGGCGCCGTGGCCGAAGTGGCGCGGGCCGAAAGCATCTCCCGGGTGCTTTACCCGGCCGACAGCACCGAAGCGGGGCAGGAACTGCGCCTGCGCCAGGAATATTTTTTCGTCTCCGCCTCCCTGCAAGACCTGCTGCGCCGCCACAAGAACATGCACGGTTCGGTGTTGAGCCTGGGCGAACACGCCTCGATCCAACTCAACGACACCCACCCGTCCATCGCCGTTGCCGAGTTGATGCGCCAACTGGTCGACCTGCACGACATCCCTTGGGAAGCCGCGTGGGACGTGACCGTTGAAACGCTCTCCTACACCAACCACACCCTGCTGCCCGAAGCCTTGGAAACCTGGCCGGTGGGCCTGATGGAACGCATGCTGCCGCGTCACATGCAGATCATCTACCTCATCAATGCCCAGCACATCGACTCGCTGCGGGCCAAGGGCATCCATGATTTCGACGTACTGCGCGCCGTGTCGCTGATCGAAGAAGACAACGGCCGCCGCGTGCGCATGGGCAACCTGGCGTTCCTGGGTTCCCACAGCGTGAATGGCGTGTCGGGCCTGCACACCCAATTGATGCGCAGCACGGTGTTCTCCGAACTGCACAAGCTGTACCCCGAGCGCATCAACAACAAAACCAATGGCATCACCTTTCGCCGCTGGCTCTACCAGGCCAACCCCCCGCTCACAGCCATGCTGGTGGACGCGCTTGGCCCGGATATCCTGGACAAGCCCGAACAACGCCTGGTGGAGCTGGAGCCGTTCGCCGAAAAGCAGGCCTTTCGCAAAGCCTTCGCCGAGCAGCGCCTGCACAGTAAAAGGGCACTGGCCGACATCATTCACGAACGCCTGGGCATCTCGATCAACCCGGCGGCGATGTTTGACGTGCAGGTCAAACGAATCCACGAATACAAACGCCAGTTGCTCAACCTGTTGCACACCGTGGCCTTGTACCAGGCCATCCGTGCCGAGCCCGGCACCGACTGGGTGCCGCGCGTGAAGATCTTCGCGGGCAAGGCAGCGGCCAGTTATCACCAGGCCAAGTTGATCATCAAACTGACCAACGACATCGCCCGCACCGTGAACAACGACCCCACCGTGCGCGGGTTGCTCAAAGTGGTGTTTTTGCCCAACTACAACGTGAGCCTGGCAGAAAGCATCATCCCGGCGGCGGACCTCTCGGAGCAGATCTCGACCGCAGGCTTTGAAGCGTCCGGCACCAGCAACATGAAATTCGGCCTCAACGGCGCGCTGACCATCGGCACCATGGACGGCGCCAACGTCGAGATGCATGAGCGCGTGGGGCCTGAGCACATGTTTATCTTTGGCCTCAGCGCCCAGCAGGTCGAAGCGCGCAAGCACGCGGGCGAGTTCCACGCAGGCCCCGAAATTGCCGCGTCCCACCGCTTGAACGATGTGCTGCAAGCGATTCGCGGCGGGGTGTTCTCGCCCGATGACCCGGGGCGTTATGCGGGGCTGGTGGACTCGTTGATCAACTATGATCGCTTCCTGGTCTGCGCCGATTTCGACTCTTACTGGGACGCCCAGGCCCGGGTCGAAGCCCATTGGCACGACTCCAAGGCCTGGTGGCGTTCGGCGGTGCTCAACACGGCGCGCATGGGCTGGTTCTCGTCGGACCGGACCATTCGCGAGTACGCGACAGAGATCTGGAAAGCCCTGGACTGACCCGGCGCCGGGCGCGCCAGCCGGCCCCGTGCGGGGCCGGTCCTGAACTCAATCGGCTTTAAATCCTCTGATAAGAGGCAATGCGCCCAGACTCGCGCTAAACTGCGCGGGTTTTCAGCCCCCTATTCTCCGGAGCCGTCCATGTCCCGCGTTACCCTGAGTCGCTATTTGATTGAGCAGACCCGCAGCAACAATACCCCTGCCGATCTGCGCTTCCTGATCGAAGTGGTGGCGCGTGCTTGCAAGGAAATCAGCCACGCCGTGTCCAAAGGCGCATTGGGCGGCGTCCTGGGCAGCATGGGCACCGAAAACGTACAAGGCGAAGTGCAGAAGAAGCTCGACGTGATTTCCAACGAAATCCTGCTCGAAGCCAACGAATGGGGTGGTCACCTGGCCGGCATGGCGTCCGAAGAAATGGACAACGCCTACCAGATCCCCGGCAAATACCCTAAAGGCGCGTACCTGTTGGTCTTTGACCCGTTGGACGGTTCGTCCAACATCGACATCAACGCCCCCGTCGGCACCATCTTCTCCGTGCTGCGTTGCCCCAACGAATACCTGAGCCAGAACGAAGCGCTGAACGAAAAAGCCTTCCTGCAGCCCGGCACCCAGCAAGTCGCCGCGGGCTACGCGATCTACGGCCCGCAAACCATGCTGGTCCTGACCCTGGGCGACGGCGTGAAAGGCTTCACCCTGGACCGCGAGATGGGCAGCTTCGTGCTCACCCACGAAAACCTGACCATCCCTGAGAGCACCCAGGAATTTGCCATCAACATGTCCAACCAGCGTCACTGGGAAGCGCCGGTCAAGCGCTACGTGAACGAGCTGATGGAAGGCGAAGAAGGCCCGCTGGAAAAGAACTTCAACATGCGCTGGGTGGCCGCGATGGTTGCCGACGTGCACCGCATCCTGACCCGCGGTGGCCTGTTCATGTACCCACGCGACAGCCGCGAGCCGTCCAAGCCTGGCAAGCTGCGCCTGATGTACGAAGCCAACCCGATGTCCTTTTTGGTGGAGCAGGCGGGCGGTGCATCCACCGACGGCCACCAGCGCATCCTCGACATCCAGCCCGAAGGCCTGCACCAGCGCGTGGCGGTGTTCCTGGGTTCGAAGCAAGAAGTTGAACGCGTGACGGCCTACCACAAGGCGTAAGGTGTTGCGTTAATGAAAGCCCCGAACCGCCTGCGCGTTTCGGGGCTTTTTTTGTTTTTGTCCGCCGGGAACCAGACCCCCCTTTTCCCTTCTAAGCTTCTGGCAGACCCCCAGGCTGCTCTGTCTCTCAGGAGTTTTTCCATGTCGTTACGCCGTCTCGCCCTACTGACGTTCTGCGTGTTTCTCGCCGCGTGCAGCAAGATCACCCAGGAAAATTACGCAAAGCTTTCGGCAGGCATGGAAAAAGCGCAGGTAGAGTCGCTGCTGGGTAAGCCGACCGATTGCTCCGGTGCGCTGGGTATGTCCAGTTGCACGTGGGGCGATAAAAACAGCTTTATCAGCGTGCAGTACGCCGGTGACAAAGTTCTGATGTTTTCCGGGCAAGGCCTGAAGTAAGCCGTGGCGATCGCCCGCGGGAGAAGAAGAACATGATGCGTTTTGTTTTATGCCTGTGTGCCAGCCTGTTGTTGGCCGGCTGCGCCAGCCATTCTGGCGATGATTTGCAACCCAAGACGGTCAGCAGCGTCAACCTCAAGCGTTACCAGGGCACCTGGTATGAGCTGGCCCGCCTGCCGATGTACTTCCAGCGCAATTGCGCGCAGTCCGAAGCCCGTTACACCCTGCTGCCCGACGGCAACATGGCGGTGTTCAACCGTTGCCTGACGTCTGAGTGGAAATGGGAAGAGGCCAAGGGCACCGCCACCCCGCAAGTGCCGGGCAAGACCGACAAGCTCTGGGTGGAATTCAACAACTGGTTTACCGCCCTGTTGCCAGGCTTTGCCAAGGGTGACTACTGGGTGCTGTACGTCAGCGATGACTACAAGACCGCCATCGTCGGCAGCCCGAGCCGACGCTACATGTGGATCCTGTCCCGCACGCCGACGGTCAACGCCGACACCCGTGAAGACCTGCTCAGCCGCGCGCGTCAGCAGGGGTATGACACCACTCGGTTGATCTGGCGTACGTCCGACAAGCAAATGGCCAAGACCTCGCAATAACCCGCGAGCCACCCCTGTGGGAGCGCGCAATGCCGCTCCCACCGGATATTGGGGTGTCGGTCAGTTCAGCAAATCACGCAGGACCTGGGTAAAGGCCCGGGCGCTTTCTTCCTCGGCGTCATGGTGGCCGTTGCGGATCACCCATTGGCCGTTGACCAGCACATCACGCACCTGACGATCACCGCCTGCGAACAGCCAGCGGTTCAAGATCGCGTCTTCTGTCGCTGTCGCCAGGTACGGGTCATTGCCGTCCAGCACCAGCCAGTCGGCACGCTTGCCCACTTCCAAGCGACCAATCGGCTGGCCCAACGCCTCGGTGCCACCGTCCAGCGCGGCGTCAAACAGCGTGCGCCCGACCATCGGCTGGTCGCTGCGATACAGCCGGTTGCGCCGCTGGTCCCGCAGGCGCTGGCCGTATTCCAGCCAGCGCAATTCTTCCACCACACTCAGCGACACATGGCTGTCGGACCCAATGCCCAGGCGCCCGCCCTGGGCCAAAAAGTCCACGGCCGGGAAAATCCCGTCGCCCAGGTTGGCTTCGGTGGTCAGGCACAGCCCGGCGATCGCGCGGCTGCGGGCCATGGCCGTGACCTCTTGCGGGTCGGCGTGGGTGGCGTGGACCAGGCACCAGCGCTGGTCCACGTCGACATTGTCATACAGCCATTGCAACGGGCGCTTGCCGCTCCAGCTCAAGCAGTCGTCGACTTCTTTTTGCTGCTCGGCGATGTGGATGTGCACCGGGCACGCCTTGTCGCTGGCGGCCAGCACGGCGTTGATCTGCTGCGGGGTGACGGCCCGCAGCGAGTGAAAACACAGGCCCAGCTGTTGCGCCGGTTGGGCGGCCAGCAGCGGTTGCAGGTGGGCCTGCAGTTTGAGGTAGTTGTCGGTGCTGTTGATAAAACGCCGCTGGCCGTCGTTGGGCGCCTGGCCGCCAAAGCCCGAGTGGGTGTAGAGCACCGGCAGCAAGGTCAGGCCGATACCGCTGCTGGCCGCCGCCTGGCTGATCTGCCGGGACAGCTCCGTGGGGTCGGCGTACGGCTGGCCGTTGACGTCGTGGTGCACGTAGTGAAACTCGGCCACCGAGGTGTAGCCGGCCTTGAGCATTTCGATGTACAGCTGGCGGGCGATGACGTGCAGTTGGTCGGGGCTGATCTTGCCGACCATCCGGTACATCAGCTCGCGCCAGGTCCAGAAACTGTCGTTGGGGTTGCCAACGACCTCCGCCAGCCCCGCCATGGCGCGCTGGAACGCGTGGGAATGCAGGTTGGGCATGCCCGGCAGCAGCGGGCCTCTGAGCCGTTCGGCGCCGTCTGCGCTGGCGTTGGCCTCAACTGTTGTCAGTCGGCCATCGGTGCCGACCTCAAGACGTACATCGTTGGCCCATCCATTAGGCAGCAGTGCGCGTTCGGCAAAGAAAGCGGACATGGTTCTTGCACCCCGTCGTGTGTTGTTTGTATATACATATACAGACGTTTGCCTGCCCGGTAAACTCCGGCACTCTATGCACCTTTTTCACTTACAAGGATTTCCCGTGCCGACTCCGCCCGCCAACACCCCGCTGGCTGCCCACATGGACGAAAGTCCGGCGCCCTTGTATGCCCGCGTCAAACAGATGATCAGCCAGCAGATTCTCAACGGAAACTGGCCGCCGCATTACCGCGTGCCGTCCGAGAGCGAGCTGGTCAGCCAGCTGGGTTTCAGCCGCATGACCATCAACCGCGCCCTGCGTGAACTGACCGCCGAAGGCCTGCTGGTGCGTATGCAGGGCGTGGGCACGTTTGTGGCCGAGCCCAAGAGCCAGTCGGCCCTGTTTGAAGTGCACAACATCGCCGACGAGATCGCCTCGCGCGGCCACCGCCACACCTGCAAAGTCATCACCCTGGGCGAAGAAGCCGCCGGTTCCGAGCGCGCCGTGGCCCTGGAAATGCGCGAAGGCGGGCGGGTGTTTCATTCGCTGATCGTGCATTACGAAAACGATATTCCGGTGCAAATCGAAGACCGCTTCGTCAACGCGCTGGTCGCCCCGAACTATCTGCAACAAGACTTCACCCAGCAAACGCCCTATGCCTACCTGAACCAGGTTGCGCCGCTGACCGAAGGCGAGCACGTGGTCGAGGCGATCCTGGCCGATGCCGACGAGTGCACGCTGTTGCAGATCGAACCGAGCGAGCCGTGCCTGTTGATCCGCCGCCGCACCTGGTCGGGCCGCCAGCCGGTGACGGCGGCCCGACTGATCCACCCCGGTTCCCGTCACAGCCTCGAAGGACGCTTCAGCAAATGAACAACGTGAAGGTCTGGCGCGCCGCCGATTACGTGCGCATGCCGTGGAAGAACGGCGGTGGCAGCACCGAAGAAATCACCCGCGACGCCGGTGAAGGCCTCGACGGTTTTGGCTGGCGCCTGTCGATTGCCGACATTGGCGAGTCGGGTGGTTTTTCGACCTTTGCCGGTTACCAGCGGGTGATCACGGTGCTGCAAGGGTCGGGCATGGTGCTGACGGTGGACGGCGAGGAGCAGCGCGGTTTGCTGCCCCTGCAACCGTTCCCGTTCAAGGGCGACAGCCAGGTGTCGTGCCGCCTGATCGGCGGGCCGATTCGCGATTTCAACCTGATCTACTCGCCTGCGCGGTATCAAGCCAGGGTGCAGTGGATGGACGGGGTGCAGCGGTTTTTCAGCGACGCGCAGACCCTGCTGGTGTTTAGCGTGGCGGATGAGGTAAAGGTGCTCGGCGAAGTACTGGGCCATCACGATTGCCTGCAACTGGACGGCAATACGGGCCTTTTGGACATCGCCGTCACAGGCCGCTGCTGCGTCATCGAACTGACCGCCCGCGGGTAAAAAGGGGAGCCGTTCAGGCGGCTCCCGCAGGTGCTTGTCGCTGGTTCCCACTTTTCGCACCAAATTGTTACCGAATGCCCCAGCATGGCGCAACGCCTTGCCTTGTACGCCTTTTCCCCGCGATTCCAATCCCCCCTCTCGATAATTTTTCATCCGGCGCCAAGCCTTGTTCAACAAGGCTTTTAGCGGTTCTTCAGAAAATTCACCGGACACATTCCTCAAGTTGGCAACCTGATTGCATATGCTTGTATGTACAAGTAAAGATGTGTGCGTAAGAGCTGCCCAATACCCTCTGCGCCCGTCCTGTTCGATTGATCGTTAAGGAGTCGTGTTGTGACCAAGCCTACAAAGTTTCGTGACGTCGAAGTCCGCGCTGCCCGCGGTAACAAGCTCACCGCCAAAAGCTGGCTGACTGAAGCGCCGCTGCGCATGCTGATGAACAATCTCGACCCGCAAGTGGCCGAAAATCCCAAAGAGCTGGTGGTGTACGGCGGCATCGGCCGCGCTGCGCGCAACTGGGAATGCTACGACCAGATCGTCGAAAGCCTCACCCACCTCAACGACGACGAAACCCTGCTAGTGCAATCGGGCAAGCCCGTCGGCGTGTTCAAGACCCACGCCAACGCCCCGCGCGTGCTGATCGCCAACTCCAACCTGGTGCCGCACTGGGCCAGTTGGGAACACTTCAACGAACTCGACGCCAAGGGCCTGGCCATGTATGGCCAGATGACCGCAGGCAGCTGGATCTACATCGGCAGCCAGGGCATCGTGCAGGGCACTTATGAAACCTTCGTCGAAGCCGGTCGCCAGCATTACGACAGCAACCTCAAGGGCCGCTGGGTCCTCACCGCCGGGTTGGGCGGCATGGGCGGCGCGCAACCTTTGGCCGCGACCCTGGCCGGTGCGTGCTCGCTGAACATCGAATGCCAGCAGGTGAGCATCGATTTCCGCCTGGCCAGCCGCTACGTCGACGAACAAGCCACCGACCTGGACGACGCCCTGGCCCGCATCGCCAAATACACCGCCGCCGGCCAGGCGATTTCCATCGCGCTGCTGGGCAACGCCGCCGAGATCCTGCCGGAGCTGATCAAGCGCGGCGTGCGCCCCGACATGGTCACCGACCAGACCAGCGCCCACGACCCGCTCAACGGCTACCTGCCCGCTGGCTGGACCTGGGACGAGTACCGCGCCCGCGCCAAGACCGAACCTGGCGAAGTGATCAAGGCCGCCAAAGCCTCGATGGCCGTGCACGTGCAAGCCATGCTGGACTTCCAGAAGCAAGGCATCCCGACCTTCGACTACGGCAACAACATCCGCCAGATGGCCAAGGAAGTCGGCGTGGAAAACGCCTTTGATTTCCCAGGTTTCGTCCCGGCCTACATCCGCCCGCTGTTCTGCCGTGGCATCGGCCCGTTCCGCTGGGCCGCGCTGTCGGGCGATGCGCAAGACATCTACAAGACCGACGCCAAGGTCAAGGAACTGATCCCGGATGACGCCCACCTGCACAACTGGCTGGACATGGCCCGCGAGCGCATCAGCTTCCAGGGCTTGCCGGCGCGTATCTGCTGGGTCGGCCTGGGCCAACGCGCCAAGCTGGGCCTGGCGTTCAACGAAATGGTGCGCAGCGGCGAGCTGTCGGCGCCGGTGGTGATCGGCCGCGACCACCTGGACTCCGGCTCCGTGTCCAGCCCCAACCGTGAAACCGAAGCCATGCAAGACGGCTCCGACGCCGTGTCCGACTGGCCACTGCTCAACGCCTTGCTCAACACCGCCAGCGGCGCGACCTGGGTGTCGCTGCACCACGGCGGCGGCGTGGGCATGGGCTTCTCGCAACACTCGGGCATGGTCATCGTGTGCGACGGCACTGACGAAGCCGCCGAACGCATCGCCCGCGTGCTGCACAACGACCCGGCCACCGGCGTGATGCGCCATGCCGATGCCGGTTACCAGATCGCCATCGACTGCGCCAAAGAGCAGGGCCTGAACTTGCCGATGATCAAGTAACACCCTGAGGGCGCTGGCCTGCCAGCGCCTGTCCGGGGGCGGTGCAACACCCAGCGAACAATCCATCAGAGGTTGAACACCCATGGCAGCAAGCGACGTACGTGAGAGCAGCACCCCGTTGATCGAAAAGCGTTCGATCGACTACATCCCGCAAGCGGAACGACACGGACGTCTCTTGAGCCAGTTCACCCTGTGGCTGGGTGCCAACCTGCAAATCACCGCCATCGTCACCGGGGCCCTGGCCGTGGTGCTGGGCGGGGATGTGTTCTGGTCGTTGATCGGCTTGCTGGTCGGCCAACTGCTGGGCGGCGGGGTGATGGCGCTGCACGCGGCGCAGGGGCCGCAGTTGGGCTTGCCGCAAATGATCTCCAGCCGCGTGCAGTTTGGCGTGTATGGCGCGGTGATCCCGCTGGTGCTGGTGTGCCTGATGTACATCGGTTTTTCGGCCAGCGGCTCGTTGCTGGCGGGGCAAGCGGTGGCGCAGTTGCTGCACGTCGAAGATTGGGTGGGCATCGTGCTGTTCGCCGGGCTCATCCTGGTGTTTACCATTTTCGGCTACCGCGTGATCCACGGCATTGGCCGGGTGGCCAGCGTGCTGGGTGTGATCGCGTTTGTGTACCTGTTCTACAAACTCTTGGCCGGTAACGACATCGGTGCGCTACTGGGCAACAAGCATTTCTCGCTCGCCAGTTTCCTGCTGGCGATTTCCCTTTCGGCCTCCTGGCAAATCGCCTTCGGGCCGTATGTGGCGGACTACTCGCGCTACCTGCCGCGCAGTACCTCGGCCTCCAAGACCTTCTGGGCCGTGGGCCTGGGTTCGGTGATCGGCGCACAGGCCTCGATGGTGTTCGGCGTGTTCGCGGCGGCGCTGGCCGGTGGGCAATTTGCCCACCACGAGGTGTCGTTCATCGTGAGCCTGGGCGGCACCGGTGTGGTCGCGGCGCTGCTGTATTTCAGCATCGCGTTTGGCAAGGTCACGGTGACCACACTCAATGCCTACGGCAGTTTCATGTCCATCGCCACCATCATCAGCGGCTTTCGTGGCAGTCGGCATATCTCTGGCGCCGTGCGCCTGTTGTACATCTTCCTGATGGTGTCGATTGCCGCCGCACTGGCGCTGTTGGGCAAGGACTCGTTTCTGAAGGACTTTTCTGCGTTCATCCTGTTCCTGCTCGCCTTTTTTACGCCGTGGAGCGCGATCAACCTGGTGGACTTCTACTGCATCACCAAAGAGCGCTACGACATTCCGGCGCTGTCCGACCCTACCGGCCGTTACGGCCGCTGGAACCTGATGGGTATTGGCATTTACGTGTTTGGCGTGCTGATTCAGATGCCGTTCATTTCCACCCATTTCTACACGGGCCCGCTAGTGGCGAGCCTTGGGGATACGGACATCTCCTGGATCATCGGCCTGGTGGTCCCCGCAGCGCTGTATTACTGGGCTGCGAAAAAATGGCACAGCGCAGTGCCACAGAGTCTGATCCTGCCTTTGGAGCAGGACGATGCCCCAACAACTTACGGGATGGCCACACGATGAAAATCAACAAAACTTTGCTGACCACGTTGTTTAGCGCGGGCCTTGCCTGCACCGGCGCCGCTCAGGCGGCGGGATGGTGCGAATCGGGCAAGCCGGTGAAGTTCGCCGGTCTGAACTGGGAAAGCGCCATGTTGCTCACCGACATGATGCAGATCGTTCTGGAGTCCGGTTACGACTGCAAGACCGACAGCCTGCCGGGCAACTCCATCACAATGGAAAACGCCCTGAGCACCAACGACATCCAGGTGTTTGCCGAGGAGTGGGTAGGCCGCAGCGAGGTCTGGAACAAGGCCGAGAAGGCGGGCAAGGTCATCGGCGTCGGCGCACCCGTGGTAGGCGCTGTGGAGGGCTGGTATGTGCCACGTTATGTGATCGAGGGCGACGCCAAGCGCAAGCTCGAAGCCAAGGCCCCGAACCTCAAGACCATTGCGGACCTGGCCAACTACCCGGGCGTGTTCAAAGATGCCGAAGAGCCTTCCAAGGGGCGTTTCTATAACTGCCCGGCCGGCTGGACCTGCGAGCTGGACAACAGCGAAATGCTCAAGCACTACGGTCTGGACAAGTCCTACACCAACTTCCGCCCTGGCACCGGTCCGGCACTGGATGCCGCTGTGCTGTCGAGCTACAAGCGGGGTGAGCCGATCCTGTTCTACTACTGGTCGCCGACCCCGCTGATCGGCCAGGTCGATGTGGTGAAGCTGGCAGAAGAGCCCGGCGTGGACAAAAGCGTGAGTATCAAGGTCGGCTTGTCCAAGGCGTTCCACGAGCAGGCGCCGGAACTGGTCGCGGTGCTGGAGAAGGTCAACCTGCCGATCGACCTGCTCAACCAGAACCTGGGGCGCATGGCCAAAGAGCGAATCGAGTCACGAAAGCTGGCGAAAATTTTCCTCAAAGAACATCCTGAAGTCTGGCACGCCTGGGTGAGCGACGACGCAGCCAAGAAAATCGACGCGGCCTTGTAGGTTGCATGTTTCGGCGGCCAGTACCGGCCGCCGGGCGTTCAGCTGCATTTCACTGGATCGAGAGCACATTATGTTTCCTGAGAGTTTTACGTTTTCCATCGCCGACTGGGTCAACGGTTGGGTGGACGCACTGGTGACCAACTACGGCGATGTGTTTCGGCACATCTCCGACACACTGCTATGGGCCATCGTCAACCTGGAAGGCCTGCTGCGCCTGGCACCCTGGTGGCTGATGTTGGCGATTGTCGGCGGTGTGGCCTGGCATGCCACCCGCAAAGTGGTGACCACTGCGGTGATCGTCGGCCTGCTGTTCCTGGTGGGCGCGGTGGGGCTGTGGGACAAACTGATGCAAACCCTGGCGCTGATGATGGTGGCCACGGTGATTTCGGTGCTGATCGGCATTCCCCTGGGGATTCTGTCGGCCCGCAGCAACCGCCTGCGTTCGGTGCTCATGCCGCTGCTGGACATCATGCAGACCATGCCCAGCTTCGTGTACCTGATTCCCGTGCTGATGCTGTTCGGCCTGGGCAAGGTCCCGGCGATTTTCGCCACGGTGATCTACGCCGCGCCGCCGCTGATCCGTCTCACCGACCTTGGCATTCGCCAGGTCGACGGCGAAGTCATGGAAGCCATCAACGCCTTTGGCGCCAACCGCTGGCAGCAGCTGTTCGGCGTGCAACTGCCGCTGGCCCTGCCGAGCATCATGGCCGGGATCAACCAGACCACCATGATGGCCCTGTCGATGGTGGTGATCGCCTCGATGATCGGTGCCCGTGGCCTGGGGGAAGACGTGTTGGTGGGCATCCAGACCCTCAACGTCGGCCGTGGCCTGGAAGCGGGCCTGGCGATTGTGATTCTTGCCGTGGTCATCGACCGCATCACCCAGGCCTATGGTCGTCCACGTCATGAGGCCAGCAAATGAGCAACGTCAGCAAGATTGAAGTCAAAAACGTATTCAAGATTTTCGGCAACCGTTCCAAGGACGCGCTGGCCCTGATCCGCCAGGGCAAGACCAAGGATGAGGTGCTCGCCCAAACCGGTTGTGTGGTGGGCGTCAATGACCTGTCCCTGAGCGTGGACACCGGCGAGATCTTCGTGATCATGGGCCTGTCGGGCTCGGGCAAATCCACCCTGGTGCGCCACTTCAACCGCCTGATCGACCCCACCAGCGGCGCCATCCTGGTAGACGGCGAAGACATCCTGCAACTGGATATGGACGCCCTGCGCCAGTTCCGTAGGCACAAGATCAGCATGGTGTTCCAGAGCTTCGGCCTGCTGCCGCACAAGAGCGTGCTGGACAACGTCGCCTACGGCCTGAAGGTGCGCGGCGAAACCAGGCAGGTGTGCAGCGAACGTGCACGGCACTGGATCGAAACCGTGGGCCTCAAAGGCTACGAAAACAAATACCCGCACCAGCTCTCCGGCGGCATGCGCCAGCGCGTGGGGCTGGCCCGGGCGCTGGCGGCCGACACCGACATCATCCTGATGGACGAAGCCTTCAGCGCGCTCGACCCGCTGATCCGCGCCGAGATGCAGGACCAGTTGCTGGAGCTGCAAAAGACTTTGCACAAGACCATCGTCTTTATCACCCACGACCTCGATGAGGCGGTGCGTATCGGCAACCGCATTGCGATCTTGAAGGACGGGCAGTTGATCCAGGTGGGCACGCCCAAGGAGATCCTGCATTCGCCGGCGGATGAGTACGTGGACCGCTTTGTCCAGCGGCGGGCGGTGGTGGTTTGACCCCCAAAACGTAAACGGGCAGGGCGCCCTCTCGCGGGTTCGCCCGCGATGAGGCCCGTAAGGCCACCCAAGAATTTTCGTGCGTATGAAGAGGTTTGTTGAGATGTCCCAGGCTGAAAAAATCATCATCGCCGACGCCCCGATGCGTTGGCAGGACGTGGTCGCCGTGGCCCGTCACGGCGCGGTGCTCGAACTGTCGGGCCAGGCCTGGGCGCGTATCGACAATGCCCAGGCGATCGTGCAGCGCATTGTCACCAGCGGCGAACGCGCCTATGGGGTCAACACCGGCCTGGGCGCGCTGTGCAACGTCTCGCTGGCGGGTGAGCAACTGAGCCAGCTGTCGCGCAATACCCTGCTCAGCCATGCGTGCGGCGTGGGCCCGGTGCTGCGTGACGAACAGACCCGCGCCATCATCTGCGCGGCCATCATCAATTACAGCCACGGCAAATCCGGCCTGCACCCCCAGGTGGTGCATTCGCTCCTGGGCCTGCTCAACCACGGCATTACGCCGCAAGTGCCGTCCCAGGGATCGGTGGGTTACCTGACCCACATGGCCCATATCGGCGTGACCTTGCTGGGCGTGGGCAACGTGAGTTATCGCGGGCAAATCGTCCCGGCCCACCAGGCCCTCGCCGCCGAAGGCTTGCCGCCGGTGGTGCTCGGCGCCAAGGACGGCCTGTGCCTGGTCAACGGCACGCCGTGCATGACCGGCCTGAGCAGCCTGGCCCTGGACGATGCGCACCGCCTGCTGCAATGGGCCGACGTGATCGGTGCCATGAGCTTTGAGGCCCAGCGCGGTCAGATCGACGCGTTCGATGCCCAGATCATCGCCCTCAAGTCGCACCCGGGCATGCAACACGTGGGCATCAACCTGCGTGCGTTGCTCGACGGCAGCGAAGTAATCGCCAGCAGCAAGGGCATCCGCACCCAGGACGCGCTGAGCATCCGCTCGATCCCGCAGATCCACGGCGCCGCCCGTGACCAGCTGGAACACGCCACGCGCCAGATCGAAACCGAACTGAACGGCGCCACCGACAACCCGCTGCTGCTGGGCACGCCAGAGAGCTACCGCGTGGTGTCCCAGGCCAACCCGCACGGGCAGTCGGTGGCGATGGCGGCCGATGTGTTGGCCATTGCCATGGCCGAAATCGGCTCGGTGGCCGAGCGCCGCCTGGACCGCTTGATCAACCCGCACGTCAGTGGCCTGCCCGCATTTTTGGTGAGCAACCCGGGCGTCAACTCGGGAATGATGATCGTGCAGTACGTCGCCGCGTCGCTGTGCGGGCAAAACCGCCAGTTGGCACAACCGGCGGTGCTCGACAATTTTGTCACCTCGGGCCTGCAGGAAGACCACCTGAGCATGGGCACCAATGCCGCGCTCAAGCTGTACCAGGTGCTGGACAACGTCACGCAGATCCTCGCCATCGAGTACCTGCTGGCGGCCCAGGCCTTCGAGTTCCTCAAGGCGCAGCGCTTTGGCACCGGCACCGACGCCGCCTGGCGCCTGCTGCGTGAACACGTCACGGCGTACGACCAGGACCGCTGGCTGGCGCCCGACATCGCCACCACCGCAGCATTGCTCAAAGACACGGCGTTGCTGAGCCGCGTGCTGCCGGATTTGCACTGAAATTTTCCCAACGATAACCAGCGTGCCAAGCCGTCTGCGCCCTTAAAAGGGGCCAGCGGCGGATAACGGAAGCATCCGGAGCGACTGGTAGTTAACAACACTCTCAAAAGGAGCATGAATGTGACTGCGCTAAACCTGATCCCGGGCCAACTGAGCCTTGCCCAACTGCGAGCCATCTACCAGCAGCCGGTAACCCTCAGCCTGGATGACAGCGCCTCGGCGCAGATCGAAGCCAGTGTGGCCTGTGTGGAGCAGATTCTCGCCGAGAACCGCACCGCCTACGGCATCAACACCGGTTTTGGCCTGCTGGCTTCCACCCGCATCGCCAGCGAAGACCTGGAAAACCTCCAGCGTTCGCTGGTGTTGTCCCATGCCGCAGGCGTGGGCGTGCCGATCAGCGACGAGCTGGTGCGGCTGGTCATGGTGCTCAAGGTCAACAGCCTGAGCCGTGGGTTCTCCGGGATCCGTCGGCAGGTGATCGACGCGCTGATCGCCCTGATCAACGCCCAGGTGTACCCGCACATTCCGCTCAAGGGTTCGGTAGGCGCCTCGGGTGACCTGGCCCCTTTGGCGCACATGTCGCTGGTGCTGCTGGGCGAAGGCAAGGCGCGCTACAAGGGTGAATGGCTGGAGGCCACCGAGGCGCTGAAAATCGCCGGGCTGACGCCGCTGACCCTGGCCGCCAAAGAAGGCCTGGCGCTGCTCAACGGCACGCAGGTGTCCACCGCATTTGCCTTGCGTGGCTTGTTTGAAGCCGAAGATTTGTTCGCCGGTGCCCTGGCCTGTGGCGGCCTGACGGTGGAAGCCGTGCTGGGGTCGCGCTCGCCTTTCGACGCCCGTATTCACGCCGCCCGTGGCCAGCGTGGCCAGATCGACGCCGCCGCCGCGTACCGCGATTTGCTGGGCGACAGCAGCCAGGTGTCGCAGTCGCACCAGAACTGCGACAAGGTCCAGGATCCGTACTCCCTGCGCTGCCAGCCGCAAGTCATGGGCGCCTGCCTGACCCAGTTCCGCCAGGCCGCCGAGGTGCTGGTGATCGAAGCCAACGCCGTGTCGGACAACCCGCTGGTATTCGCCGCGCAAGGCGACGTGATTTCCGGCGGCAACTTCCACGCAGAACCGGTGGCCATGGCCGCCGACAACATCGCGCTGGGCATTGCCGAAATCGGTTCCCTGAGCGAACGCCGCATCTCGTTGATGATGGACAAGCACATGTCGCAATTGCCGCCGTTTCTGGTGGGCAATGGCGGCGTGAACTCCGGCTTCATGATCGCCCAGGTGACGGCGGCAGCCCTGGCCAGCGAGAACAAGGCACTGGCCCATCCCCATAGCGTGGACAGCCTGCCGACCTCGGCCAACCAGGAAGACCACGTGTCGATGGCACCGGCGGCGGGCAAGCGCCTGTGGGAAATGGCCGAGAACACCCGTGGGATTCTCGCGGTCGAGTGGCTGGCCGCGTGCCAGGGCCTGGACCTGCGCGACGGCCTGAAGACCTCGCCCAAGCTGGAACAAGCCCGCAGCCTGCTGCGCAGCAAAGTGGCGTTTTATGAGAAGGACCGCTTCTTTGCCCCCGACATCAACGCCGCCAGCGACCTGCTCGCCAGCCGTTGCCTGAACGCGCTGTTGCCCGCGCAACTGCTGCCGAGCCTCTGAGCCATGGGCGTTCCCGCGCCCGGCGCGGGAACGCATCTTCCTCATAACAATAATTAGGGACGAGACATGCATCAGGAAGAACAAGGTTTGAAACGCGGGCTCACCGCCCGCCATATTCGCTTCATGGCACTGGGGTCGGCGATCGGCACCGGGCTGTTTTATGGTTCTGCCTCGGCCATTCAGATGGCCGGGCCGGCTGTGCTGCTGGCGTACCTGATCGGTGGCGCCGCGGTGTTCATGGTGATGCGCGCCCTGGGTGAAATGGCCGTGCACAACCCGGTGTCCGGCTCCTTTGGCCACTACGCCAGCACCTACCTGGGCCCCTTGGCCGGTTTTATCCTGGGCTGGACCTACGCATTTGAAATGATCATCGTCTGCCTGGCCGACGTCACCGCCTTTGGCATTTACATGGGCTTCTGGTTTCCCGAAGTGGCACGTTGGGTATGGGTGCTGGGCATCGTGCTGCTGATCGGCGGGCTGAACCTGTGCAACGTCAAAGTGTTTGGCGAGATGGAGTTCTGGCTGTCGTTGCTCAAGGTCGGCGCCATCGTTGCGATGATCCTCGGCGGGCTGGGCATTTTGCTGTTCGGCATTCATTCGGCGGGCGACGCACCGGCCTCCAGCCTCAGCAACCTGTGGGCCCATGGCGGCTTCATGCCCAATGGCGTGGGGGGGCTGATCGCTTCGCTTGCGGTGGTGATGTTTGCGTTTGGCGGCATCGAAATCATCGGCATCACCGCCGGTGAAGCCAAGGACCCGCACCGGGTAATCCCCAAAGCGATCAACGCGGTGCCGCTGCGCATCCTGCTGTTTTACGTGCTGACCCTGTTTGTGCTGATGGCCCTCTACCCGTGGCCGCAGATCGGCAGCCAGGGCAGCCCGTTCGTGCAGATTTTCAACAACCTGGGCATCGGCTCGGCGGCCACCGTGCTGAACATCGTGGTGATCTCGGCCGCTGTCTCGGCGATCAACAGCGACATCTTCGGCGCGGGCCGCATGATGTACGGCCTGGCCCAGCAAGGGCAGGCGCCCAAGGGGTTTGCGCAGTTGTCCCGGCACGGCGTGCCCTGGATGACGGTGGTGGTGATGGGCGCCGCGTTGCTGGGCGGGGTGGTGCTCAATTACCTGATCCCGGAAAACGTGTTTTTGCTGATCGCCTCCATTGCCACCTTCGCCACCGTGTGGGTGTGGCTGATGATCCTGATCACGCAGGTTGCGATGCGCCGCTCGATGACCCGTGAGCAGGTGGCCGAGCTGAAATTCCCGGTGCCGTTCTGGCCCTATGCCCCGGCGGCCGCCATCGTGTTCATGTTGTTTGTATTTGGCGTGCTGGGGTATTTCCCCGACACCCAGGCCGCCCTTGTGGTCGGTGCCGTGTGGATCGTGCTGCTGATCATCGCCTACCTGCTGTGGGTCAAACCCGCCGCCGGGCAAGCAGCCAAGGTGCATCACGACCCGGCTTTGTCTCATCGATAACCCAACGGAGGCGTTGATGAAAACGCTTTGGCAACACTGCCACGTCGCAACCATGGCCCAGGGCAAATACTCGATCATCGAGGACGCCGCCCTCGTCACGGCCGGCACGCTGATCGAGTGGATCGGCCCCCGCGCCGAGCTGCCGCAGGCGGACTACGCGGCCACCCACGACCTGCAAGGCGCGTGGGTCACCCCGGGCCTGATCGACTGCCACACCCACACGGTGTTCGGTGGCAACCGCAGCGGCGAGTTCGAGCAGCGCCTGGAAGGCGTGAGCTACGCCGAGATCGCGGCCAAGGGCGGCGGGATCGCCAGCACCGTGCGCGCCACGCGTGCGGCCAGCGAAGACGAGCTGTTCGCCAGCGCCCACAAACGCCTGCGCAGTTTGCTGCGTGACGGCGTGACCACCGTGGAGATCAAGTCCGGCTACGGCCTGGACTTGGCCAGCGAGCGCAAGATCCTGCGGGTGATCCGCCGCCTCGGCGCCGAGTTGCCGGTAAGCGTGCGCAGCACCTGCCTGGCCGCGCACGCCTTGCCGCCGGAATACGCGGACCAGGCCGACGCCTACATCGACCACATCTGCACCCAGATGCTGCCCGCCCTGGCGCAAGAAGGGCTGGTGGACGCGGTGGACGCCTTTTGCGAATACCTGGCGTTTTCGCCGGCGCAGGTGGAGCGGGTGTTCGTCGCCGCGCAGCAGCTTGGTTTGCCGGTGAAGCTGCACGCCGAGCAGCTGTCATCGCTGCATGGCTCTAGCCTGGCGGCGCGCTACCAGGCGTTGTCGGCGGACCACCTGGAGTTCATGACCGAAGAAGACGCCATCGCCATGGCCGCTTCCGGCACCGTCGCGGTCTTGCTGCCGGGCGCGTTCTACTTTTTGCGCGAAACCCAGTTGCCGCCGATGGAAGCGCTGCGCAAGCACGGCGTGAAAATCGCCATTGCCAGCGACCTCAACCCCGGTACGTCGCCAGCGCTCTCGGTGCGGCTGATGCTGAACATGGCCTGCACGCTGTTTCGCATGACCCCGGAAGAAGCCCTGGCCGGCGCCACTCAACACGCCGCCACGGCATTGGGCCTGGGCGACAGCCACGGTTCGCTGGAAGTGGGCAAGGTGGCGGACTTTGTCGCCTGGCAGATCGATCGCCCCGCCGACCTGGCCTACTGGCTGGGTGGCGAGCTGGATAAACGCGTCGTGCGCCATGGCGCCGATGTCACTGTGTGAGGAGTAGCGTTGTGGATAAGGTTCTGACATTCAAACAAGGCCGCGTGCCACTGCTGATCAGCATGCCCCACGCGGGCCTGCGGCTGACGCCTGCGGTGCAGGCGGGCTTGATCCCCGAGGCCCAGGGCCTGCCAGACACCGACTGGCATATCCCCACCCTGTATGACTTTGCCGAGGCGCTGGGCGCCAGCACGCTGGCGGCCGAGTACTCGCGCTTTGTGATCGACCTGAACCGCCCGTCCGACGACAAACCGCTGTATGTGGGCGCGACCACCGGCCTGTACCCGGCCACGTTATTCGACGGCGTGCCGCTGTTTCGCGAAGGGCTGGAGCCGTCGAAGGCCGAGCGTGCGACGTACCTGGAACAGGTGTGGATGCCGTATCACCAGACCCTGCAAAACGAACTGGCACGGCTCAAGGCCCAATTCGGTTACGCGTTGCTGTTTGATGCGCACTCGATTCGCTCGGTGATCCCGCACCTGTTCGACGGCAAGCTGCCGGACTTCAACCTCGGCACCTTTAACGGCGCCGCCTGCGACCCGCAACTGGCCAGCCAACTGGAAGCCATCTGTGCACAGCACCCGCAGTACACCCATGTGCTGAACGGGCGGTTCAAGGGTGGCCACATCACCCGGCATTACGGCAACCCGGCGCAGAACATCCACGCGGTGCAACTGGAGCTGGGGCAGTGCACCTATATGGAAGAGTTCGAGCCGTTCCGCTATCGCCCGGACCTGGCCGAGCCGACGCGGGAGGTGTTGAAGCAATTGCTGGAGGCGTTTATAGGCTGGGGCGCGCGGCACCACGCCTGAGTGCACGGCGACTCTACAGTCGCCGCTGTGCAAAAGCCTGTCGCCACAGTTCGTGTTTATCGGGGGCTCGCTGGGTAAGGTTGTGGGTACGGTGCGTCAGACACCACGCCGACAATAACAACTGCCGAGTGAGATCCCTTCGATGAAAAGACTGTTAACCCTCACCTGCGCTGCGCTGTTGAGCGCCAACGCCCTGGCCGCCGACCCCGCTTCCTGCAAGGCGGTGCGCATGGGCGTGGTCAGTTGGACCGACGTGGTGGCCACCTCGGGCATGGCCGATGTGTTACTCACCGGGCTTGGCTATGACAGCAAGCAGACCAGCGCCGTGCAGCAAATCATCTTTGCCGGCATCCGCGACAAGCGCCTGGACATCTTCCTGGGCTACTGGAAGCCTGCGATGGACAACAACATCGCACCGTTCCTGGCGGCCAAGCAGGTCAAAGTCTTCGACACCCCCAGCCTTTCCGACGCCCAGGCCACCCTGGCCGTGCCGCAATACGTGGCCGACGCGGGCCTCAAGACCTTTGCCGACATTGCCCGCTTCAAGGACCAGCTAGGCGGCAAGCTCTACGGCATCGAGCCCGGCAGTGGCGCCAACACCGATATCCAGAACATGATCGACACCAACCGCTTTGGCCTCGGCGGCTTCAAGCTGGTGGCGTCGGGCGAGGCGGGCATGCTCGCGGCGGTGCAGCGGGCAGTGAACCGCAAGGAGTTCGTGGTGTTTGTCGGGTGGACCCCACACCCCATGAACATCAACATGAAGATGGCCTACCTGACCGGCAGCGAAGACGTGTTCGGGCCGGACGAGGGCCGGGCGACCGTGTCCACCGTCACCGCGCCGGATTACGCCGAGCGCTGCCCGAACGTGAAACGCCTGCTGGAAAACCTGAGGTTCAGCGCGGCGCAGGAAAGCCAGTTGATGGTGCCGATCATCGAGCGCAAGACGCCCCAGGACGTCGCCCGGCAATGGCTGCGCGACAACCCCGCCGACCTGCAGCGCTGGCTGGCGGGCGTCACCACCTTTGATGGCAAGGACGGCGTAGCGGCCGTGCAGGCCAGCCTCAAGTAAGCGTTTTTAACCGTCGGGGCCCTTTGTGTATGTCGCACTATCCGATCTCGCGGCCCCTGGCGGCCTTTGTCGAGCACACCGAATCCTTCACCAGCGGCGACAGCTCGCTGGCCGGGCTGCGTGAAAACTACAACCGCATGTGCCGCGCGTTCACCCCGCCAACGCCCCAAGGCGTACAGGTGTCGGATGTTGCGCTGGCAGGCGTAGGCGTACGCAGCTACCAACCGGCCGGGCCAGCCCCCCAGGGCGGCTGGCCGTGCATCCTTTATATGCACGGCGGCGGTTGGGTGGTGGGCGGGCTGGATTCTCACGATTTCATGTGCTTTGAACTGGCCGCTGCCCTGAGCGTACTGGTGATCGCCATCGACTACCGGCTGGCGCCCGAGCACCCCTTCCCGGCGGCTTATCAGGATTGCCGCGCCGTGTGGCAGGCCATCCAGGCGGGCGATGCGCCGCTGCCGATCAACCTTGAGCGCGTGGTGGTGGCAGGCGACAGCGCGGGCGGCAACCTGGCCGCCGCCCTGTGCCTGGGCCTGAGGGACGACGGCCACACCCAGCCCCGCGCCCAGGTGCTGATTTACCCCGGCCTCGGCGGCCCGCACGACTTGCCCTCGCGCCGCGACTGCGCGGATGCGCCGCTGCTCAGTACCGCTGACACCGAGTGCTACCGGGCGCTGTACCTGCGCGGGCCGGGCGCCCCGTCGCCGTATGCCATGCCGCTGCTGGCAGGCGACTTCAGCGGCCTGGCGCCCGCGCTGATCGCCGTCGCCCAGTTCGACCCGCTGCGCGACGACGGCCTGCTGTACGCCGAACGCCTGAACGCCGCCGGTGTGCCCGCCACGCTGTACCCCGGCAAAGGGCTGGTGCACGGCTGCCTGCGGGCACGCGGGCAGGCGGTGGAGGTCGATCATTTGTACGACTACCTGCTGGGCTACCTGAGTGAAGTTCTGTTGACCGGGGGCTGAATCGCGGGGGGCATACTCATTGCACAATTCGGGTTTATGATGCCTGACGGCATAATTACCGACGTCCCCCCAGGGATGGACTCGAACCCTTACGGAGCGCGCAATGCAGACTTTGTACCCGCAGATCAAACCCTACGCCCGGCACGATCTGGCCGTCGATGACACCCACGTCCTGTATGTCGACGAAAGCGGTTCCCCGGAAGGCTTGCCCGTGGTGTTCATTCACGGCGGCCCGGGTGCCGGGTGCGATGCCCAGAGCCGTCGCTACTTTGATCCAAGCCTGTACCGCATCGTGACGTTCGATCAGCGCGGGTGCGGGCGCTCCACCCCGCATGCCAGCCTTGAAAACAACACCACCTGGGACCTGGTCGCCGACCTCGAACGCATTCGCCAGCACCTGGGCATCGACAAATGGGTGGTGTTCGGCGGCTCCTGGGGCTCGACCCTGGCGCTGGCCTACGCACAAACCCACCCCGAGCGCGTCCATGGCCTGATCGTGCGCGGCATCTTCCTGGCGCGCCCGCAGGAAATCGAATGGTTCTACCAGGCGGGCGCCAGCCGCCTGTTCCCGGATTACTGGCAGGACTACATCGCGCCGATCCCGCAGGACGAGCGCCACGACCTGTTGGGCGCCTTTCACAAACGCCTGACCGGCACCGACCAGATTGCCCAGATGCATGCGGCCAAGGCCTGGTCGATCTGGGAAGGCCGCACCGCCACCCTGCGCCCCAACCCGTTGGTGGTGGACCGCTTCAGCGAGCCACAGCGGGCGTTGTCGATTGCGCGTATCGAGTGCCACTACTTCACCAACAATGCATTCCTTGAGCCCGACCAGCTGATTCGCGACATGCACAAGATCGCCCACTTGCCTGGCGTAATCGTGCATGGCCGCTACGATATGATCTGCCCGCTGGACAACGCCTGGGCGCTGCACCAGGCATGGCCCAACAGTGAGCTGCAGATCATCCGCGAGGCCGGGCATGCGGCCTCTGAACCCGGTATTACCGACGCCCTGGTGCGCGCGGCGAGCCAACTGGCACGGCGCCTGCTTGATTTGCCGCCTGAAGAAGCATGAAAGGGCTTTTGCAGCGGGTGCGTGGCGCCCGGGTCGAAGTCGCGGGCGAACAGGTCGGGGCCATCGAGCAGGGTTTGCTGGTGCTGGTAGCGGTCGAGCCGGGTGACACACAGGCGAGCGCCGACAAGCTGCTGCATAAGCTGCTTAACTATCGGGTGTTCAGCGATGATGAGGGCAAGATGAACCTGTCCTTGAAGGACATTGGCGGCGGTTTGCTGCTGGTGTCGCAGTTTACGCTGGCGGCGGATACGCGCAGTGGCTTGCGTCCCAGCTTCTCCAAGGCGGCACCGCCAGCCTTGGGTGAGGCGCTTTTCCATTACCTGTTGTTACAAGCGCAACAATTGCATGACAAGGTAGCGGCGGGGCGTTTTGGGGCGGACATGCAGGTCCATTTGGTCAATGATGGCCCTGTGACACTCCTGTTGCAGACCTGAATGTATTAAAAACGACTTCCAATGCCTAAAAACACCGGATTTCGCTACAAATACTTGGTTGCCCCTGATGCGTTGTCTCGCGGGCTGCTAGATAATCGCGCGCTACAGAGATCAGCGTAGTTTGGTCCGTTTTTGACTTAGGTAGAGACTTGTCCGACAGCTTTTGGGGAATCATTTAGCCCTGTGGCAGTCGGAACAATGCTCGCCAACCTGGCATATAGATAGCTGGCCGTTGGTTTTATGATCTGTTTTCGGCGAGGGTTGCTCGTGATTGTTAGTCCCATTAATGCACCAAAATTGTCTGCCAAACGGTTGCGAAACGCACTGGTAACGGGCTCCGCCCTGTTTTGCTTGTTCGGCGCGGGTCAGTTGTGGGCATTCAGTCTGGATGATGTGTCGGCCAAGGCAAAAGAGCTGGCCGGGCAGAAATACGAAGCTCCGCGCAGCAATCTGCCGAACGAATTTCGCGAAATGAAATTCGCCGACTACCAGAAAATTCGTTTCCGTAACGAAAAAGCCGAGTGGGCCGATCAGAAAACCCCGTTCAAGCTGTCCTTCTATCACCAGGGCATGCATTTCGACACGCCGGTGAAGATCAACGAAGTCACCGCCGACAGCGTGCAGGAAATCAAGTACGACCCGAGTCGTTTCGATTTCGGCGACGTCAAGTTCGACCCCAAGGCCACCGAGCAGCTCGGTTACGCCGGTTTCCGCGTCTTGTATCCGATCAACAAGGAAGACAAGCAAGACGAAATCATGACCATGCTGGGCGCGAGCTATTTCCGCGTGATCGGCAAGGACCAGGTCTACGGCCTGTCCGCCCGCGGCATGGCCATCGACACCGCGCTGCCGTCTGGCGAAGAATTCCCGCGTTTCACCGAGTTCTGGATCGAGCGTCCAAAACCGGGTGACAAGCACCTCGTGATTTTTGCCCTGCTGGACTCGCCGCGTGCCACCGGCGCTTATCGCCTGATTCTGCGCCCGGGCACCGACACCGTCGTGGACGTCAAGTCCCAGATGTTCCTGCGCGACAAGGTCAGCAAACTGGGCGTGGCCCCGCTGACCAGCATGTACCTGTTCGGCGCCAACCAGCCGTCCAAGGTCCTCAACTACCGTCGTGAACTGCATGACTCCAGTGGTTTGTCGATTCATGCCGGCAACGACGAGTGGATCTGGCGCCCGCTGAACAACCCCAAACACCTGTCGGTCAGCAACTTCTCGGTGGAAAACCCGCGTGGTTTCGGCCTGCTGCAACGTGGCCGCGACTTCAGCCACTACGAAGACCTGGACGACAACTACGACAAGCGCCCAAGCGCCTGGATCGAGCCGGACGGCGACTGGGGCAAAGGGTCGGTGGACCTCGTAGAGATCCCGACGGCTGACGAAACCAACGACAACATCGTGGCGTTCTGGAGCCCGGCCCAACTGCCCAAGCCCGGTGAACCCCTGGATGTCAGCTACCGCTTGCACTGGACCATGGACGAGGCTTCCCTGCACGGCAAGGACAGCGCCTGGGTCATGCAGACCCTGCGTTCGACTGGCGACGTGAAGCAGTCGAACCTGATCCGCCAGCCCGATGGCAGCGTGGCGTATCTGGTGGACTTCGAGGGCCCGTCCCTCAAGGCCCTGCCGACCGATGCGCCCGTGCGCAGCCAGGTCAGCGTCGGCGACAACGCCGAAGTCGTCGAGAACAGCGTGCGCTACAACCCGCACACCCAAGGCTGGCGCCTGACCCTGCGCCTGAAGATGAAGGACGCGGGCAAACCCACCGAAATGCGCGCCGCCCTGGTCCAGGACATCGTCAAGACCGAGCCCGAAAAAGTCTCTACCCAGGTACTCAAGGCAGACAAGCTCTTGGCCAAGCAGCACGAGAAACAGGCCAAGAAAGACGCCAAGGAAGCCAAGGACAAGGACGCCAAGCAGCCTGAAGCCGCTGCCCCTGCCACACCGGAGCCGGACAAGACCGAGCAGGTCCTGACCGAAACCTGGAGCTATCAGTTGCCTGCCGATGAGTAATTCACACGTTCAGCCAGAGACGCTGGCCGAGTACCTGGCCCACCTGCCGATGACCGCCGAGCAGCGCGCCGAATTGGCGGGCTGCCAGTCTTTCAGCGAACTGCACGAGCGGCTGTCTTCCAGCACGTTCGATGCGCCTGCCGACGCCGCCCAGGCGTCGGTGGGCCGCCGGTTGACGCTCAACACGGCCCAGGAACTGCAAGATGCCGAAATGCTGGCGCTCGACGCCAGCGGTCGGGTGTGCCTCAAGGCCACCCCGCCGATCCACCGCACTCGGGTGGTGCCGGAGCCGTGGCGCACCAATATCCTGGTGCGTGGCTGGCGCCGCCTGACCGGCCGCACCAACCCGCCGGCCCCGCCCAAGGACGAACGCGTCCTGCCGGCCGCGCGCTGGCGCACCGTGGGTTCGATCCGTCGCTATATCCTGCTGGTATTGATGCTCGGCCAGACCATCGTGGCGGGCTGGTACATGAAAGGCATCATGCCGTATCAGGGCTGGTCGCTCGTTTCCTTTGACGAGATCCGCAACCAGACCTTGCTGCAAACCGCCACTCAGGTACTGCCTTACGCCTTGCAAACCAGCATCCTGATCATGTTCGGGATTTTGTTCTGCTGGGTGTCCGCCGGTTTCTGGACCGCGCTGATGGGCTTTCTGGAACTGCTGACCGGTCACGATAAATACCGCATCTCCGGTAAAAGTGCCGGTAACGAGCCCATTCCAAAAGACGCGCGCACCGCCCTGGTGATGCCGATCTGCAACGAAGACGTGCCACGGGTGTTTGCCGGTTTGCGCGCCACCTTCGAGTCGGTGGCCGCCACGGGCGACCTGGACCGCTTCGACTTTTTTGTGCTCAGCGACAGTAACGACGCCGACATCTGCATCGCCGAACAGCAGGCCTGGCTCGATGTGTGCCGTGAAGCCGGGGGCTTCGGCAAGATTTTCTATCGCCGCCGCCGTCGCCGCGTCAAGCGCAAGAGCGGCAACCTCGACGACTTCTGCCGTCGCTGGGGCGGCGAATACAAATACATGGTGGTCCTCGACGCTGACAGCGTCATGAGCGGCGAATGCCTGACCAGCCTGGTGCGCCTGATGGAAGCCACGCCAGACGCCGGGATCATCCAGACCGCGCCGCGTGCCTCGGGCATGGACACGCTGTATGCGCGCATGCAGCAGTTCGCCACCCGGGTGTACGGCCCGTTGTTCACCGCCGGTCTGCACTTCTGGCAGTTGGGCGAATCCCACTACTGGGGCCACAACGCGATCATCCGCATGAAGCCGTTCATCGAGCACTGCGCCCTGGCGCCGTTGCCGGGCAAAGGCGCGTTTGCAGGTTCGATCCTGTCCCACGACTTCGTTGAAGCCGCGCTGATGCGCCGCGCCGGTTGGGGCGTGTGGATTGCCTACGACCTGCCGGGCAGCTACGAAGAGTTGCCGCCTAACCTTTTGGACGAACTCAAGCGTGACCGCCGCTGGTGCCACGGCAACCTGATGAACTTCCGCCTGTTCCTGGTCAAGGGCATGCACCCGGTGCACCGTGCGGTGTTCCTCACCGGCGTGATGTCGTACCTGTCGGCGCCGTTGTGGTTCCTGTTCCTGGTGTTGTCCACCGCGTTGCTGGCGGTGAACACCTTGATGGAGCCCCAGTACTTCATGGCGCCGCGCCAGTTGTACCCGCTGTGGCCGCAGTGGCATCCGGACAAGGCAGTGGCGCTGTTCTCCACTACCATCGTGCTGCTGTTCCTGCCTAAATTGCTCAGCATCATCCTGATCTGGGCCAAGGGCGCCAAAGAGTTCGGCGGCAAGTTCAAGGTAACGGTGTCGATGCTGCTGGAGATGCTGTTCTCCATGCTGCTGGCGCCGGTGCGCATGATCTTCCACACCCGCTTCGTGCTGGCGGCGTTCCTGGGGTGGGCGGCCACCTGGAACTCGCCCCAGCGTGACGACGACTCCACCCCCTGGAGCGAAGCGGCCAAGCGCCACGGCCCGCAAACCGTGCTGGGCTTTCTGTGGGCGCTGCTGGTGGTGTGGTTGAACCCAAGCTTCCTGTGGTGGCTGGTGCCGATCGTGGGTTCGCTGATGCTGTCTATTCCGGTGTCGGTGATCTCGAGCCGGGTCAAGCTGGGCCTCAAGTCTCGCGATGAGAGCCTGTTTTTGATCCCCGAGGAATACAACCCGCCCCAGGCGTTGCTGTCGACCGAGCAGTACACCCACGAAAACCGTTGGCATGCGCTCAATGACGGTTTTGTGCGGTCGGTGGTCGACCCGCAGCAAAACGCCCTGGCGTGCGCCTTGGCAACATCGCGTCACGGTCAGGCCGAGCCGATCGAGTGGCTGCGTACCGAGCGGGTTCGCCACGCATTGAAAGTCGGCCCGGCCGGCCTCAATAACGGCGAGCGTCTGGCCCTGCTCAGCGACCCGGTGGCCCTGGCCCGCCTGCATGAGCTGGTGTGGAGCGAGTCCCACGGCGAGTGGCTGAGTGCCTGGCGTGACTCGATCAAAGCCGACCCGCACGCGCCGTTGCTGCCCTTGCAACCGCTGATGTCCCAGGCGCAACCCGCCTGATTCCGACGCCCCCGAGCGACCTGCCCGGGGGCGTTTGAAACGCCGGTCCTACGGCGTTTTATCGGTCTTCCCCAGCCAGTTATTTGGATACAAAAGACCCGCCTTCGCGGCGTATTGGCGTGCTCGCGAGTGCGCTAGGATCGCGCCCCAATTCGCCTGGATACCCTCGGGCGCAGTCACGACATTGGGGTTTTTCATGATCAAGCGATATGGGTCGATGCTGCTGTGGGGCATCGTCGTGTTTTTGCACGGGCAGGCTGCCAGCGCGGGGGCCATCGACGAGGCGGTGCGGCGCGGCACGCTCAAAGTGGGCACCCACCCCAGTTATGTGCCGTTTGAAATGACCGACAAACGCGGGCGTATCGTCGGCTTTGAAATTGACCTGCTGCGGGAAATGAGCCGCGCATTGGGCGTACGCCTGGAACTGGTGAGCGTGCCCTACACCGAACTGATCCCAAGCCTTGCGGCCGACCGCTTCGACCTGATCGGCAGCGGCATGACCGTCACCGCGCAGCGCAACCTCAAGCTCAATTTCAGCGACGCGTTCATCATCGTCGGCCAGACCGCCATCCTGCACCCGCGCCTGGTGGGCCAGGTGAGCAGCATCGAAGACCTCAACGAATCCGGCTACCGCATCGTTGCCACCGAAGGCACCACCGGCGAAGCGGCTGCCGAGCGTTTTCTGGGCGCCGCGCAGTTGCGCAGTTTCCCCACCCCCGAAGAGGGCGTGCGTGAGGTGCTGCTGGGCAAGGCCGATGCGTTTATCCACGATGCGCCGTACAACCTGCTCGCCATGGCCCGGCCGGAGCACGAAAAGCTGCTGTTTCTGGAACAACCCTTCACCTATGAGCCCCTGGCGTTCGGCCTGAGGAAGGGTGACTACGACAGCCTCAACTGGATCAACCATTTCCTCAATCAGATCGCCCAGGACGGCACCTACGACCGGCTGCACGACAAGTGGTTTCGGGACACGGCGTGGTGGGCCGAAATGGCACCTGAGTCATAACTTCTTACATTTCAGTGGATTGACGGCGTTGCTGTCTACCAGAAGGGTTCGTTGCACCGTCGTGGGGCTTTTCTGTCATCTCCTGGCAACAATTAGGGGCGAAACCTTTGTCCCGGGCGGTGAGTGGGTTAGCATCGCACCCCGAAATGGTGCAGCCCGTTGCGCGCCAGCCTCACACCAAAATGAGTTCAGGGGACTTGATGATGAAAAAGTATCTGTCGATGCTGCTGTTGGGCGTCACCGCACTGGTGGCAGCCAATACGGCGCAGGCTGGCGCCATCGATGATGCGGTCAAGCGCGGAACGCTGAAAGTCGGCATGGACCCGACCTACATGCCGTTCGAGATGACCAACAAACGCGGCGAAATCATCGGGTTTGAAGTCGACCTGCTCAAGGCCATGGCCAAGTCCATGGGCGTCAAGCTGGAACTGGTGTCCACCGGTTACGACGGGATCATCCCGGCGTTCCTCACCGGCAAGTTCGACATGATCGGCAGCGGCATGACCCTCACCCAGGAACGCAACCTGCGCCTGAACTTCAGCGAACCCTTTATCGTGGTGGGCCAGACCCTGCTGATTCGCAAGGACCTGGAAGGCACCATCAAGTCCTACAAAGACCTGAACGACGAGCAATACCGCCTTACCTCCAAGCTGGGCACTACCGGCGAGATGGTGGCCAAAAAGCTGATCTCCAAGGCCAAGTATCACGGCTACGACAACGAGCAGGAAGGCGTGCTCGACGTGGTCAACGGCAAGGCCGACGCATTTGTGTATGACGCCCCGTACAACGTGGTCGCCGAGAAAAAAGTCGGCAACGGCAAGCTGGTGTTCCTGGACGAACCCTTCACCTACGAGCCCCTGGCGTTTGGCCTGAAAAAGGGCGACTACGACAGCATCAACTTCATCAACAACTTCCTGCACCAGATCCGCAACGACGGCACCTACGATCGCATCCATGACAAGTGGTTCAAGAGCTCCGAGTGGCTCAAGGACATGGAATAACAGCGCACACCGCGTCGGCCTCATCGCATCAAGCCCGGCTCCTCTGTGAGCGCGGGCTTGCCTGCGGTGGCGGCCTGACAGGCGACACCCCTTGCGGAACCTTAAATGAAACAGAAAAAAGCCCAATGGCCCTGGCACGTGCTCACCGTGCTGGTGCTGATCGGCGTGGCTGGCGCGTTGTATTACGCCACGTCGCTGATGTCTTATGAATGGCGCTGGAACCGTGTGCCGCAATACTTCGCCTACCAGGCGGAAACCTCCCAGCGGGCGGCGGATATCTCCACCGTGGTGGAACTGGTGCGCAATGGCGATACCGCTGAAGTCACCCTGCGCAACGAGGCGGGCGCCGAGCAGCATTTGAGCGTGGCAGACAACAGCGTGCAGGTTGCCCGCGGCGATGACCTGGCCGAGGGCGACGTGGTGGGCGTGACCCGTCACTGGGCGGCAGGGCCGCTGGTGTTTGGCTTGTGGACCACCTTGTGGCTGTCGCTGGTGTCTGGCGTGCTGGGGCTGTTGATCGGCCTGGCGACGGGGTTGTGTCGGCTGTCCAACAACCCGACCTTGCGCGATTTGTCGACGATCTACGTCGAACTGGTGCGTGGTACGCCGCTGTTGGTGCAGATCTTCATTTTCTATTTCTTTATCGGCACCGTGCTCAACCTGTCGCGGGAAATTGCCGGTATCGCCGCGCTGTCGCTGTTCACCGGCGCCTACGTGGCGGAAATCATCCGCGCGGGCGTGCAGTCCATCGCCCGTGGCCAGAACGAAGCCGCCCGCTCGCTGGGCTTGAGCGCGGGCCAGTCGATGCGCCATGTGGTGTTGCCGCAGGCGCTCAAGCGCGTGCTGCCGCCGCTGGCCGGGCAATTTATCAGCCTGGTCAAGGACACGTCCCTGGTGTCGGTGATCGCCATTACCGAACTGCTCAAGAGCGGTCGCGAGGTAATCACCACGTCGTTTTCGCCATTTGAAATCCTGTTCTGCGTCGCAGGCCTGTACCTGTTGATCAACCTGCCGCTGTCGAAAATCGCCAGCCGGCTTGAGCGGAGGCTCGCGCAAAGTGATTGAAGTCCGCGATCTGGTAAAAGTCTTCGACACCCGTGGGCAGGTGGTGCGCGCGGTGGACAACGTGAGCACCCAGGTGGCCAGGGGTGAAGTGCTGGTGGTGATCGGCCCGTCGGGCTCGGGCAAGTCCACCTTTTTGCGTTGCCTCAACGGCCTTGAAGCATTCGATTCGGGCTCGGTGAGCATCGACGGCCTGCAACTGGCCGACCCCAGGACCGACGTGAACGCCTACCGCCGCGAAGTCGGCATGGTGTTCCAGCACTTCAATCTGTTCCCGCACATGACCGTGCTGGAAAACCTCTGCCTGGCCCAAAAGGTGGTGCGCAAGCGCGGCAAGAAAGAGCGCGAAGCCAAGGCGCTGGCCTTGCTGGAAAAGGTCGGTATCGCCCAGAAGGCCCACGAATTCCCGTCGCGGCTGTCCGGCGGCCAGCAGCAGCGCGTCGCCATCGCCCGGGCGCTGGCGATGGAGCCCAAGGTGATGCTGTTTGACGAACCCACGTCGGCGCTCGACCCCGAGATGGTCGGCGAAGTGCTGGACGTGATGAAGACCCTGGCGCTGGAAGGCATGACCATGGTCTGCGTCACCCACGAGATGGGTTTTGCCCGTGAGGTGGCCGACCGGGTGCTGTTCTTCGACCATGGCAAGCTGCTGGAAGATGCCGCCCCCGCCGCGTTCTTCGACGCGCCCCAAGACCCCCGCGCCCAGGCGTTCCTGCGCCAGGTGTTGTGATCACAGCCTGAACTTGCCGACCCACGCCTGCAGGCTCACGCCCAGTCGCGCCAGTTGAAGGCTCGCCGCCGCCGTCTGCTCGGTGGCGGCGGCCGTCTGTTGTGCCACGTCGCGCACGTTCAGCACGCTGCGGTTGATCTCTTCGGCCACCGCGCTTTGTTGCTGGGCGGCCGCGGCGATCTGCGGGTTCATGTCCTGAATCACCGCCACGGTGCGCGCGATGGCTGCGAGCGCGGCGCCGACGTCGCAGCTCAGGGTCACGCTGTTGTCGGTCAGGGCGCTGCTGCTGTCCATGATGTCGACCACGTGCCGGGTGCCGCTGTGCAGCCCGGCAATCAGCGTTTCGATTTCCTCGGCCGAGGCCTGGGTGCGCAGGGCCAGGCTGCGCACTTCGTCGGCGACCACGGCAAACCCCTGGCCTGCTGGGCCTGCACGGGCGGCCTCGATGGCGGCGTTGAGGGCCAGCAAGTTGGTTTGTTGCGACACCGACTTGATCACCTCCAGCACGCCGCCGATCCTCTGGCCGTCCTGGTGAAACTGTTGCATCGCCTGGCTTGAGCGCGCCATTTCCCGGGCGAGTTGTTCGACCTGGGTAATGGCCTGCGCCACCACCCGGTCACCGAGGTGGGTCTGCTGGTCGGCTTCGGTCGCGGCCACTGCGGCGGCCTCGGCGTGGCGCGCCACCTCCAGGGCGTTGACGAGCATTTGGTCCATGGCAGTCGCGACCAGGTCGGTTTCCTCTTGTTGGTTTTTCACTCCGGTGCGGGTCTGTTCGGTCACGGCCGACAGCTGTTCGGCGGCGCTGGCGATCTCCCGGGCGTTGTCGCCAATCCCGCTGATCAACTCGCGCAGGTTGGCGCTCATCTGCGCCATGCTCCGTTGCAACTGGCCCAGCTCATCCTGGCGCCTGGCCTGCGGGCGCTGGCTCAAGTCGCCCTCGGCAATGCGGTTGGCCGTGGCCAGGGCTTCGCGCAGCGGCAGGGCAATTTGCCGGGCGATCACCCAGGCTGCCAGCGTTCCCAGCAACAAAGCGATGCTGGTCACGGCCAGCAGTAGGGTGCGCGTCTGACTGGCTTCCTGGTTGCGCTTGCGGGTCTGGCCCTGGCTCAGCTGGTCGCTGTGCGCCAGCAACTGCTCCAGCCCGGCCTGGAGCTCACTGCCCGAGGCGGCCTTGAAACCAGCGGTCAGGCGGCTGGCCTCCTGCACGTGCTTGAGGTCGTCGGGGTCTTTGAGGCGGGTGGAAAGGGTGGCCAGGTGCAGGTCGAGTTTTTCGGTGTGCAGGCTGATGTTGTCCAGGCGCTTGGGGTCGCCCAGGGCCTGGTACAGCAGGTGGTCGGCGCGCAGTTCTTCGCCGGTCACGGCCAGTTGCGACAGGGTGCTCAGGGTTTCCGAGCGGTACAGCACGGCGTTCAAGGATTGCCAGCCGGTCAGTGCAATCACCAGGCTGAGGACCAGGACCTGGCCAAAACCCAGGGCAAGCTTGAGCCGGACACTGGCGTTACCCAGCGCATGGGTGAGCCGACGAAACATAGTGAACCTCCAGCAGGTCGAAGACAGCTGGCACGCTAAAACGATTCGGCGCGCGGCGGGGGCTGTGGGGGCCTGAAAAACGTGTAGGAGATTTCACAAGTTGCGCAGGGCGACGGCTGTAATTGGCCGCCACCCGGGGGAAGGTCAAATACGGAAACGTCCGACCAACGATTGCAGGTACACCCCCAATCGCGCCAGTTCGGCGCTGGACGCGGCGGTTTCCTCGCTGGCGGCCGAGGTCTGTTCAGACACATCCCGCACATTCAACACGCTGCGGTTGATTTCTTCGGCCACCGCAGTCTGCTGCTCGGCCGCCGTGGCGATTTGCAGGTTCATCGCTTGGATCGCCGACACCGTGCGGTTGATGTTTTCCAGGGCGCTGCCAGCGCGGCGGGTCAGTTCGACGCTGCTGCCGGTGAGGGTGCGGCTGTTGTCCATGATGCCCGCCACTTGCTGGGTGCCGCTTTGCAGGCTGGCGATCAGCGCTTCGATCTCTTCGGTGGACTTCTGGGTGCGTTGGGCCAGGCTGCGGACTTCATCGGCGACCACCGCAAACCCGCGCCCGGCTTCCCCGGCACGGGCCGCCTCGATGGCGGCGTTGAGGGCCAGCAGGTTGGTTTGCTGGGCCACGGACTTGATCACGTCGAGCACGCTGCCGATCTTGTCGCTTTCGCGTTGCAGGTGGCCCATGGCCTCGGTGGAGTGCCCCACTTCGCTGGCCAGGCGTTCGATCTGCGCGATGGCTTCGCTGACCACTTTGTCGCCTTCGCGCGCTTGCTGGTCGGCGGCCACGGCGGCTTCGGAGGCTTCCTCGGCATTGCGCGCCACTTCCTGCACGGTGGCCGCCATTTCGTTCATGGCGGTGGCCACCTGGTCGGTTTCCACTTTCTGGCTGTTGACCCCGGCGCTGGTCTGTTCGGTCACGGCGGACAACTGCTCGGCGGCGCTGGCGATCTGGGTGACGCCGTCACTGATGCCGCCGATCAACTCGCGCAGGCCCACGGTCATGCTTTGCATGGCGCGTTGCAGTTGGCCGAGTTCGTCCCGGCGGGTGGAGTTGAGGTTGTGGCTCAAGTCGCCGCCCGCCACGCGTTCGGCGACCTTGAGGGTCTGGTTCAGCGGGATGACGATCTGACGGGTGATGGCCCAGGCCGCGATCACGCCAAAGAGCAGTGCAAGGCCGGTGGCCAGCAGCAGTTGGTAGCGCGCCTGCGCGGCGTCGGCGTCGCGCACGGCGGTTTGTGAGACGGTGAGCTGGTTGCTGTGTTCGAGCAGCACATCGCCTTGGGCGGCCATGGTTTTCAGGGCGGCGGCGGCAGCGGTCTGGGAGTCGCGGTACTGGCTGACAGCGGCGCGGTAGGCCTGCAACGAGGTGCCGGCCTGTTGCAGGTTGGCTTGATACTGCTCGGGCAACTGGCCTGTGAGTTCGGTGATTTTCTTCAGGGCGTTGTCGATGGCGTCCAGCGCGGGCTGCTCGGCCTCGACCTTGGCGCTGTAGGTGTAGCCGCGCACCTGGAAGCGCGCTTGCTGGACCAGCTTGCTCAGCTCGACCACGCTGTTGAACCGGGTCACGCTGTCGCCTTGCAGCAGGGATTTTTCGATCTCGTTGATTTTGTCCACCGCGTTGTCGGCGGTGTCGCCCAGTTTGCTGCGCGCGCCTTCACGCTTGAGGCCGGACTGGACCATGGCGGCAAAGGCCCGCTTGTACAGGTTCAGGGCCTCCAGTTGTTGCTCGACCAGGGCGTTGTCGGCGGGCTGTTCGATCAGGGTTTCGGCGGTTTTGAGGCCGCTGCTCAGTTGTTCGATCAGCGCGTCGACCGCGCCTGTGCCTTGCTCGCCACGGCGCATTTCAAAGTCCAGGCGGGCCAGGCGCAGGTCTTTGGTCAGTGCGTTGAGGCTGGAGAGGTAGCCCAGCTTATCGCCCCGGTTGATCACTTCGCTCAAGCCGGTCCAGCCGGTAAAGGTGATCAGCAGCGTCAGGATCAACACCAGGCTGAAACCGGTGCCCAGCTTGCGATTGACGCTGACATTTCCCAGTTTTTCGGCTAACCAACCATGCATGCTGCGAACTCCCCTGGACCAAGGCTTGGACTTATACGGAGGGTATCGGCAGGCGGGCGCGCTTCTGTAGGCCAGAGGCGCGCCCGTTGCGCTTTAAAAAAGGCGGGCGAGCAGGGCGGTGACGGCGGTTTCCACGCGCAGGATGCGCACGCCCAGTTGCACAGGCTGCAAGCCTGCGTTGGTCAGCAGGTCCACTTCATACGGAATCCAGCCACCCTCCGGGCCGATGGCCAGGGTCACCGGCTCGTCCAGCCCGCGCGGGCAGGCCGGGTAGTCGCCGGGATGGCCGATCAGGCCGAGGGTGCCGTGGGCCAGGGCGGGCAGGCGGTCTTCGACGAACGGTTTGAAGCGTTTTTCGATGATGATCTCGGGCAGCACCGTGTCGCGGGCCTGTTCCAGGCCGAGGATCAGTTGCTCGCGAATCGCCCCGGGTTGCAGGAACGGGGTTTGCCAGAAGCTTTTTTCGACCCGATAGCTGTTGAGCAGTATCACCTTGGGTACGCCCATGGCGGCCACGGTTTGCAGCACCCGGCGCAACATTTTCGGACGGGGCAGGGCCAGCAGCAGGGTCAGCGGCAGTTTGGCCGGTGGCGGCTGGTCCAGCGTCACGTGCAGCTCGGCTTCGCGGGCTTCCAGGCGCAGCAGTTGGGCGCTGCCCATCAACCCATTGATGCGGCCAACGCGCAGGCGGTCGCCCACCTCGCACTGGTGCACCTGCTGCATGTGCACCAGGCGCCGATCACGCAGCACCACCCGGTCGGCCGCGATAAAGTCGGCCTCTTCTAGCAGCAGCAGGTTCACGGCTGGGTCGCTGGTGGCTGGTCGTCGTCGGCAGGCCGGTCGTCGGGGTGCTCGCCGCGTTTGCTCACCAGGCTACCGAACAGGATGCCGATCTCGAACAACAGCCACATCGGCACGGCCAGCAGGGTCTGGGAGAAGATGTCCGGCGGGGTCAGGATCATGCCGACCACAAAGCAGCCGATGATCACGTACGGGCGGATTTTCTTCAGGTATTTGACGTCGACCACGCCGATCCACACCAGCAGCACCACGGCCACGGGGATCTCGAAGGCCACGCCAAAGGCGAAGAACAGCGTCATCACAAAATCGAGGTAGCTGGTGATGTCGGTCATCATCTCCACCCCGGCCGGGGTGGCGGCGGCGAAGAACTTGAAGATCAGCGGGAACACCAGGAAGTACGCGAACGCCATGCCGGTGTAGAACAGCAGGATGCTCGACACCAGCAGCGGCACGGCGATGCGCTTTTCGTGCTTGTACAGGCCCGGTGCGATAAAGCCCCAGATCTGGTGCAGGATCACCGGGATCGCCAGGAACAGCGACACCATCATGGTGAGCTTGAGCGGGGTGAGGAACGGCGACGACACGTCGGTGGCGATCATCGTCGCGCCCGCTGGCAGGTACTGGCGCAGCGGCGTGGAGACAAACGTGTAGATCTGCTGGGTAAAGGCGAACAACCCGGCAAAGATGATGAAAATGGCCGCGACACAACGCAGCAGGCGGGTGCGCAGCTCGGTGAGGTGCGAAACCAGCGGCATGTGCTGGTCGTTTTCCGGTTTATCAGCGCTCATGGGGCTCGCGGCGGCAATGTAGGGTCGTGGGGAGCAGGCGCCGCAGCGGGCGTCGGCGCGGGTTCTGTCGGGGCCTGGGGCGCAGGCTCCGCGGCGGCAGGCGGCGCGATGGACTGCTCCGCTACTGGCTGCGCAGGCGTGACCGGCTCGTTGGGCGTGAGCAGTTTGCGCGTCTCTTGCTCCAGCGACAGAATGTGCTCGTTGTGCAGTTGCCGACGGATCTCGTCGGCGCCAATTTCCCGTTCAACTTCCTGTTTGATGGCATTGAAGCTGCGTTTGAGGCGCCCGATCCACAGGCCCGCCGTGCGCGCGGCGCCGGGCAGGCGCTCCGGCCCCAGTACCAGCAGGGCCACGAGGCCTACGAGCAGCAGTTCAGAAAAACTGATACCAAACATTAGTCAGTACTCACGAGTCTTTGTGGTTCTGCTCTTTGACGTGCTCGGCCTGCACGTCGAAGGTGCGACGCTCGGTGATCGGCTGAGCGGCCTGAGGGTGCACGGGCTGAGCCGGTGGCACCGGGTTGGCGGCAGGGTCGGCGGGTTTTTCGTCGTCGTTCATGGCCTTGCGAAAGCCTTTGATCGACTCGCCCACGTCGGTGCCCAGGTTTTTGAGTTTCTTGGTGCCGAACACCAGGACAACCACCACCAGAATGACGATCCAGTGTTTCCAGTCAAAAATGCCCATGCTGCAATTCCTCTGTAAAAGTTATTCAGGCGGACGGGCGCGAGGCCTTTTCGGCATGCCCGGACAAGCCGAAGCGACGGTCCAGTTCATCCAGCACGGCCTGTGGATGCTGCCCCAGTTGGGCCAGCATGACCAGGCTATGGAACCACAAGTCGGCGGTTTCATAGATTACATCGCTGTAATCCCCGCTGAGTTGCGCATCCTTGGCGGCGATGATGGTTTCCACCGACTCCTCGCCCAGTTTCTCCAGAATTTTGTTCAGCCCTTTGTGATACAGGCTGGCGACGTAGGAGGTGTCGGCATCCGCACCTTTGCGGTCTTCCAGCACCTGGGCCACGCGGTTGAGGGTATCGCTCATGTCAGTGTCCTGGCGAATAGATGGCGTGCGGGTCTTTGAGCACCGGCTCCACGGTTTTCCACGCGCCGTTCTCGAACACGCGGTAAAAGCAGCTGTGGCGGCCAGTGTGGCAGGCGATGTCGCCGATCTGCTCGACCTTGAGGATGACCACATCGGCGTCGCAGTCGATGCGCATCTCGTGCAGCGTTTGTACGTGGCCGGACTCTTCACCCTTGCGCCACAGCTTGGCCCGCGAGCGCGACCAGTAAATGGCGCGGTTCTCGGCCGCAGTCAGGCTCAGCGCCTCGCGATTCATCCAGGCCATCATCAGCACGCGCCCGGTCTTGTAGTCCTGGGCAATGGCCGGCACGAGGCCGTCACTGTCCCATTTGATTTCGTCCAGCCAGTCTTTCATGTTCGACTCCGACAACCGGGCCCGGTCAGCCACGGCAATGTGTGACAGTGTATAACCGGATGGGTTATCGACGCACGATCAGATAAACACCCACGGCCACCATGATGCCAGCTGGCCAGTAAGCCAGCCCGGGCAACGGACCGCCGGTCGCCAGAATCACGCCGCCGCACAGGTGCGCGGCGCCCAGCAGGCGCAGGAACCAGTCGTCCTTGCGCCGCTGCCAGGGCGGCGGCGGGTCGTTGGCGTGGGGCTGGGACATGCGTTCCAGCAGATCGCGGGTCATGTTGGCCAGGTGCGGCAGTTGCTCGACCTGGCTGTGCAGGTTGCCCAGCAAGGTTTTGGGGCTCACGCGCTCGCGCATCCAACGTTCCAGGAACGGCTGGGCGGTGTTCCACAGGTCCAGGTCCGGGTAAAGCTGGCGGCCCAGGCCTTCGATGTTCAACAGGGTTTTTTGCAACAGCACCAGTTGCGGCTGCACTTCCATGTTGAAGCGTCGGGCGGTCTGGAACAGGCGCATCAGCACCTGGCCGAAGGAAATATCCTTTAACGGTTTTTCAAAGATCGGCTCGCAGACGGTGCGGATGGCCGCTTCGAATTCGTTGAGTTTGGTTTCGGCCGGCACCCAGCCCGAGTCGATGTGCAACTGCGCCACGCGACGGTAGTCACGCTTGAAAAAGGCGAACAGGTTGCGGGCCAGGTAGTCCTGGTCTTCGGGGGTCAGGCTGCCGACGATACCGCAGTCGATCGCGATGTATTGCGGGCTCCAGGGGCTGACCGTGCTGACAAAGATGTTGCCGGGGTGCATGTCGGCGTGGAAGAAGCTGTCGCGAAACACCTGGGTGAAGAAGATCTCGACGCCGCGCTCGGCGAGCATTTTCATGTCGGTGCGCTGGTCGGCCAGGGTGGCGAGGTCGGTGACCTGCACGCCGTAGATGCGCTCCATCACCAGCACTTTGGGGCGGCACAGGTCCCAATACACTTGGGGCACGTACAGCAGCGGCGAGCCTTCGAAGTTGCGCTTGAGCTGGCTGGCGTTGGCGGCTTCGCGCAGCAGGTCGAGTTCGTCGTAGATGGTTTTTTCGTAGTCGGCCACCACGTCCACCGGGTGCAACAGGCGCGCGTCCGCAGAGAAGCGCTCGGCGGCGCGGGCCAGGATGAACAGCCACGCCAGGTCCTGGCCGATGATCGGCTTGAGGCCGGGGCGGATCACCTTGACCACCACTTCTTCGCCGCTCTTGAGCTGCGCGGCGTGCACCTGCGCGACGGAGGCGGAGGCCAGGGGCTCGACGTCGAAGCGGCGAAACACCTCGCCGACGGTCTTGCCCAACTGTTCTTCGATCAGCTTCACCGATTGTTTGGAGTCGAACGGCGGCACGCGGTCTTGCAGCAGCATCAGCTCGTCGGCGATGTCTTCGGGCAGCAGGTCGCGGCGGGTCGAGAGGATCTGGCCGAACTTGATGAAGATCGGGCCCAGGTCCTGCAAGGCCAGGCGCAGGCGTGCGCCACGGCTCAGTTCCAGCTGTTTGCGCGGGAACCAGCGCCACGGCAGCACGTAGCGCACCGCCAGCAGGAACCATGGCAGGGGCAGGGCGAACAGCAGGTCATCGAGGCGGTAGCGAATGACGACGCGCTGGATACGGAACAGACGGCGGACGGCGAGCAGCTTCATGCGTTATCGCTTGAATCAAGGGAACGCTTGAGGCGCTCAAGGCGGGCCTCGAGGCGTTCCAGGTCGAGTTTGGCCTGGTCGATTTCACGAAAGCGCGCTTCGGCTTCGCGTTGTCCTACCAGGGTGCGCGATTCTTCGCTCAGGTATTCGGCCAGGTTCTGGTTAAGGCTGGCAAATCCCTGCTGATACCAACGGGTGCGGCTGCGCAGGTGACCGCTGATCAGTTGCGTGGCCACGGGGCCGATCCAGCGCGACAGCTCGAACTCCCAGTCCAGCTCCAGGTCTTGCAGCACGGCGGCCAGGTCCATGAGTACGCCGCTGTCGCCTTCAAGCGCCACGTCGGGGCCGTGGAGGATGGCGGTCTTGTCACGGCTCAAGGCCAGGCGCAGCAGGCTTGCACCCGGTGCCCGCAAGGTGCAGTCAGCGTCGGCGGCCCAGTTAGCCGCGAGCGTCAGGCCTTCATCGCTGGGCAGGATGAACAGCTGCAGGGCGGGGCGGGTGCAATCGACGGCAATCACTTTGCCGTTCAAGTGCGCGAGCCGCGCCAGTGCGGTGCTGTCCAGGCGCAGTACACGGTTGAGGCCGTGTTCGACGCTGGCGAGCAGGCCCTGGAGCACCATCAGGGCTTGATGCCGCGGTGCAGGGCGACGATGCCGGAGGTCATGTTGTGGTAGGTCACGCGGTCGAAACCGGCCTCGACCATCATCGACTTGAGGGTTTCCTGGTCGGGGTGCATGCGGATCGATTCGGCCAGGTAGCGGTAGCTCTCGGCGTCATTGGTGATCAGCTTGCCCATCAACGGCATGAAGGCGAACGAGTAGGTGTCGTAGACCTTGGACATCAAGGCGTTGGTGGGCTTGGAGAACTCCAGCACCAACAGGCGCCCGCCCGGCTTGAGGACGCGCAGCATGGAGCGGATCGCGTCTTCTTTGTGGGTGACGTTGCGCAGGCCAAAGGCGATGGTGACGCAGTCGAAGTGGTTATCGGGGAACGGCAGCTTTTCGGCGTCGGCCTGCACGAACTCGATATTTCCCGCCACGCCTTTGTCCAGCAGGCGGTCGCGACCGACCTTGAGCATGGAGCCGTTGATGTCGGCCAGCACCACTTGGCCGGTGGGGCCCACGAGTTTGGAGAACTTGGCCGCCAGGTCGCCCGTGCCGCCGGCGATGTCCAGCACGCGGTTGCCGACGCGCACACCCGACAGTTCGATGGTGAAACGCTTCCACAGGCGGTGCATGCCGCCGGAGAGCACGTCGTTCATCAGGTCATATTTGGCGGCTACGGAGTGGAACACCTCGGCGACTTTTTCCGCTTTCTGGCTTTCCGGGACGTTCTTGTAGCCGAAGTGAGTGGTGGGTTCGGCATCGCTGCCTTTGCGCTGATCAGTCATATCGCTCACCAAAATAGAATGGGGGCATTCTAATCCCCAAGGCATGCTTTGTCTTGGCAAGGGTGAAGGTAAGATGGGCGACCCTCCAGACCTTTTGCCGCACGCAAGGGTGTCCCGTCGTTATTAAAAGAGGAGCCATTGCCATGGCCCGCATTATCGTTGAACGCACACATACATTGGGCAAGGCCGTTGCCCGGGAGAAGGCCGACAAGTTGGCCAATAAACTCAAGGAGCACTATGGCCTGGAATCTTCATGGTCGGGCGATACCTTGAGCCTGAAACGCTCGGGGGTAAACGGCACGGTAAATGTCACTGAAGACGCGTTGCGTATCGAGGTGCACTTGGGCCTGTTAATGTCGGCCATGAGTGGCACGCTCAAGTCCGAAATCGAAAAAGCGCTGGATAAAGCCTTGGCCTGAGGGCGGGCTTCTTAGGGTGCCGATTCTAATTTTTCTACCTACTTTGTGCCCAGGCCCTCAACTTCTGCGGGCAATGGCTCCCCCTTTTATGTGTGAGGTGCACCATGGCCAAAGTTATTTTGAAGAAAAAAATCGCGAACGGTACTCACAGCCTGAGCGACGTTAAATCCTATGCGCGCAAGATCTGGCTGGCCGGTCTGGGGGCGTATTCCAAGGTCGGCAGTGAGGGCTCCGAGTACTTCAGGGAGCTTGTTAAGACCGGTCAACATGTTGAAAGCAAAGGCAAAAAAGTTGTGATTGAACAACTCGATGCTGCCAACAGTCAGATTGAACAAGTCAAGCGCGAAGTCTTCGGCGTGAAAGGGTACGTTGAAGTGCAACTGGATAAAGTTGAAAGCGCGTTTGACCGTCGTGTTGGAAGTGCCTTGAATCGGATCGGCATTGCGTCTAAACATGACGTGGAGACACTCTCTGCTAAGCTCGATGAGCTAACGGCATTGCTCGAACGTGTCGCGCGTAAACACTAAGGAGACAACGGGATGGCTGGTAAAAAAACTACTGATAAAGAAGGCAGCTCGTGGATCGGGGAAGTTGAAAAATATTCCCGCAAGATCTGGCTGGCCGGTTTAGGCGTGTACTCGAAGGTGAGCGGTGACGGCGGCAAATACTTCGAGACATTGGTTAAAGACGGCGAGAAAGCCGAGAAGTTGACCAAGAGCACAGTTGGCAAACAACTCACGGCTGCAAAAGCCACCGCCGGTTCTGCAAAGTCGCGTATCAGCGAAACCTGGAACGACCTGGAAGGGGCTTTTGACAAGCGCCTCAACAGCGCCATTTCACGACTGGGCGTGCCCAGCCGAACCGAAGTGAAGGCGCTGCACAGCAAGGTCGACAGCCTGACCAAGCAAATCGAAAAACTCACCGGTGCCAAAGTGGCGCCAAAGGCTGCGGCGGCAAAACCGGCTGCCAAGCCTGCGGCTAAAACGGCAGCGGCCAAACCGGCGGCAAAAACGGCCGCCAAGCCATTGGTCAAGGCTGCCGCCAGGCCTGCGGCCAAAGCAGCAGCTAAACCTGCCGCTAAACCCGCGGCTAAAACCGCTGCGGCGAAACCGGCTGCCAAGCCTGCTGCTAAACCGGTCGCGGCTAAAAAAGCGGCTGCCAAACCTGCGGCCAAGCCCGCGGCAAAACCGGCTGCCAAGCCTGCGGCTAAAACGGCCGCCGCCAAGCCTGCTGCCAAACCCGCCGCTGCTAAACCTGCCGCTGCGAAACCCGCCGCCAAGCCGGTTGCCAAGGCAGCAGCAAAACCCGCTGCCAAACCTGCGGCGGTGAAAAAACCGGCTGGCGCGAAAAAGCCTGCTGCACCCAAGCCCGCCGCCGCAGCCAAGCCTGCCACCCCGGCACCTGCGACCAACTCGGTGTCCGCACCGACGCCCGCCGCAACCACCCCGACTGCAACTCCGGCGACCCCGGCCTCCAGTCAGTCCTGATTTTTTCAGGGCACCCAAAAACGCCCGGCCTGCGAAGGTCGGGCGTTTTTGTGGGCGGTTAAAAAGCTTTTGACGGGTTAATCGGTGTCGTCCAGGTAACGCAGCGCAAACCGCTCGGTGGCAGACCTGACCGGTATCACCAGGTGCGGCGCCACCAGCATCATGATCTGGTACACCACCACCCGCACTTGGCCGTCACGGTCCAGGATCCGTTGGTAATCGAGTGAAAACAGCAGGGTCAGGGTGATCTGCTCCACCAGTTGCCCCAGTGCCTGCGTGTCGCTCACCACATGCCCTTGGGCCATGAGTCGCGCCAGCAATGAGGCCAGCGTGCGCTTGAGCGCCGTCAGCAGGCTGCGAATGCCCTTGGCCAGCTTTGGCAAGCGTCCGGCCAGGTTCGACAGGTCCTGGAACAGAAAGCGGTAATGGGCCATGCGCTCCACGATCAGGTGCAGGAACAGCCAGTAATCCTCGGCGGCCAGTTGGGCGTCTTCCGGTGGGTCGAGCAGCGGGGTCAGCTCGCTCTGGAAGCGCTCGAACAGGCCGAGCACCAGGGGCTCCTTGCCATGAAAGTGGTAGTAGAGGTTGCCCGGGCTGATCCCCATTTCATTGGCCACCTCCATGGTCGATACGTTCGGTTCGCCCTTTTCGTTGAACAACTGCAGGGCACATTCAAGGATACGGTCGCGGGTCTTCATGCAGTCTTCTTAACGTGGGCGTCGAGCTCAGCGCACCCGCACATAGGTGCCGGGCGCTGCTTCCTGCGGTGGGTAATTCTGGTTGCCCAGGGCGGTGAGGGTGTCTCGCTGGCTGCCGGAGCGTTGCTGCACCCACGTCAGCCATTGCGGCCACCAACTGCCTTCGACGTGGTTGGCGTCGTAGTACCAGGCGCGCGGGTCGCTGCTCATGCGGGTGTTTTCGACGAAGTTGGCCTTGGGGTTGCCCGGCGGGTTGAGGATGCTTTGCACGTGCCCGCTGTTGGACAGCACAAAGCGCTTGTCGCCGCCCAGCCGCAACGAGGACCGGTACACCGCATCCCACGGCGTGATGTGGTCGTTGATCCCGGCCACGCTGAAGCTGTCCACCGTGACCTTTTGCAGGTCGATGGGCGTGCCGCACACCTCCAGGGCACCGGGGCGGCTCAGCGGGTTGTGCTTGAAAAAGTCCAGCAGGTCGCCGTGCAGGGCGGCGGGCAGGCGGGTGTTGTCGTTGTTCCAGTACAGGATGTCGAAGGCCGGCGGCTCTTTGCCCAACAGGTAGTTGTTGACCCAGTAATTCCAGATCAGGTCGTTGGGGCGCATCCAGGCGAACACGCGGGCCATGTCGCGCCCGTCGAGCACGCCCTGTTGATAGGAGCGGCGCTTGGCCGCCTCAAGGGTTTGCTCGTCGGCAAACAGCGTGGCGGGGCTGTCCAGTTCGCTGTCGAGCAGGCTCACCAGGTAGGTGGCGCTGGACACGCGCCGCAGCTGGCGCTTGGCGTGCAGGTGGCCTTGCAGGGCGGCGCTGGTGAGCCCGCCCGCGCAGGCGCCGACCAGGTTCACGTCGCGGGCGCCGGTGATGGCCCGGCACACGTTCAGCGCTTCTTCCAGGGCGGCGACGTAAGTGGACAGGCCCCACTCGCGGTGCCGCACGTCCGGGTTGCGCCAGCTGACCATAAACACCTGCAGGCTGTTTTTCAGCGCGTACTGCACAAAGCTGTTGGCCGGGCTCAGGTCAAAAATGTAGTACTTGTTGATTTGTGGCGGCACCACCAGCAGCGGCTTGGCGTACTGTTTTTCGCTCATGGGCCGGTACTGGATCAGCTCCAGCAGCTCGTTGCGAAACACCACCGAGCCTGGCGTGGTGGCCACCGTCTTGCCCACCTCGAATGCCTGTTTGGTCACTTGGCGCGGCAGGCCGTTGTTGTGCAGCACGTCGTCCAACAGGTTGCTGACGCCGCGCACCAGGCTGTGGCCGCCGGAGTTGAGCAGCTCCTTGATCGCCAGCGGGTTGAGCAGGGTGTTGGACGGCGCCACCGCATCATTGAGCAGGGAAAACGCGAAATGCGCCCGCGCACGGTCGTCGGCACTCAGGTGGCTGTCGTTGATCCACTGCTGCGTCTGTTTTTGCCAACTCAAGTAGGCTTGCAGGCTGCGCCGGTACAGCGGGTTCAGCGCCCACGTGGGGTCGCGAAAGCGGCTGTCATGGGGGTTGGGCACATGCACGGTTTCACCGAGCAACACCCGGCCCAATTGCCCGCCCAGGGCCAAGGCGTGCCGGGCGCTGTGCAGCGGGTTGCGCAACCCGTGGGCCGCCACGCTGCGCAGGGTCGACAACAAATCGCGACCGCGCAGGCCGGTGATCGCGCTGTGCGCATTGATAAACGCGGCGGGGGTGGGCGCCGGGTCTGTAGCGGGTCTTTCGCGCATGAGCCAACACTCCTTCGTCAAACCACCGGCAGGCACGCCAAGTGAGAACCATAGACGGTTTTGCCCAACTTGCCCGGTGGGGGTGTCCTCTCCTGGACGTCTCTAAACCGCGGGGCGCGGGTGGATCACGGCGCGCTGACGTTCCTCTTGCAAAAACTTCATGATGATCGGCGCCACCGCCTCGGCCCGCGTGATCAGAAACAGGTGACCGTCATCGATGATGTGCAACTGCGCATTGGGAATGCGCCAGGCCAGCATGCGCATGTTGATCAAAGGGATCAGCGGGTCGTCGTCACCCGCCAGCACCAGGGTGGGCTGGCGGATCTTGTGCAGCCAGTGAATGCTGGTCCAGCCAAGCCCGGCAAACAGCTGCCAGTAGTAGCCCAGCTTGCCGGCCGAGCGCACTTTGCTGGCGTGGTCGGCGGCCAGGTTCAGGTCGCGGCGAAACGAGCCGCCGTAGATCATCGGTGCGATGCGCACCACGTGAGACGGCTGGATATAGCGCCGGGGGCTGGCCATCAACCACAACACCTTGGGTTTGCCCGGCACCATGAACGCGCCCGCCGCCGTGGCCGCCAGGATGAGTTTTTTGCAGCGCTCCGGGTAGTCATAGGCGAACTGCTGCGCCAGCGCGCCCCCCCACGACACCCCTACGGCGTTGACCTGGCCATAGTCGAGGTAATCGAGCATGCGCGCGGTGAGTTTGGCCAGGCCGGGAAAGCGGTAGGGACGGCCCGGCGTCGACGAGCCGCCTACGCCTGGCACGTCAAAGGCGATCACTTCCAGGTCCGGGTCCAGCGCCTGGACAAACGGAAACACCAACTCCAGGTTGGCGCCGATGCCGTTGAAGATCAGCAACGGCGTCATGTTCGGCTTGCCCGGGCGCACCGCCGTGCGGATAGTCTGGCCATCCAGGTCGATAGTACGAAAGATGAACGGATGTGGCATTGGCCTACCTTTGGGGAAGGGGAGCAGCTTCAAGCTTCACGTTTTAAGCTTCACGTGCCAGGCGGCGAGCCATCAGTGGAACCCGATCGGCTTGCCGCGTGTGGCGTGACGCTCACCACTACCTCTCATGCACATAAGTCCCGGGCGCCGCTTCCCCTGCCACGTAGGTTTTGTTCCCCAGGTTCGCGGGTGCTTTCTTCAACTTGCCCGCCCGTTCTGCCTGCCAGGCCTGCCAGTGCAGCCACCAGGAATCGGTGTGCTTGGTCGCGTTTTCCTGCCAGTTCAGCGCGTTTTCGGTCATCGACTCGCTGGTCTGGTAGCGCGCCTTGGGGTTGCCCGGCGGGTTGAGGATGCTCTGGATATGCCCGCTGCTGGACAGCACGAACTCCACCTTGCCACCAAACAGCTGCGCCGATTTGTAGCAGGACTGCCACGGGGTGATGTGGTCGTTGGTGCCAGCCAGGCAGTAGATGTCGGCGGTCACTTGCTTGAGGTCGATCGGCGTACCGCACACTTCCAGCGCGTTGGGGCGTACCAGCGGGTTGTTCTTGAACAACTCGATCAGGTCGCCGTGAAACGCCGCGGGCAGGCGGGTGGTGTCGTTGTTCCAGAACAGGATGTCGAACACCGGCGGCTCGTTGCCCAGCAGGTAGTTGTTGACCCAGTAGTTCCAGATCAGGTCGTTGGGGCGCATCCAGGCGAACACTTTGGCCATGTCGCGGCCTTCCAGTACACCGGCCTGGTAGGAGTGGCGCTTGGCCGTCTCCAGGGTCTGTTCATCGACGAACAGCGCCACCTGGGTGTCCAGCGTAGTGTCGAGCACGCTCACCAGCAGGGTCAGGGCGTTGACTTTTTTCTCGCCCAGCGCCGCGTAATGGCCCAGCAGGGCGGTGCAGGTGATGCCGCCGGAGCAGGCACCCAGCATGTTCACGTCTTTGCTGCCGGTGATCGCGGTGACCACGTCCACGGCCTCTTTGAGCGCCTCGATGTAGGTCGACAGCCCCCACTCGCGCTGGGCCTTGGTGGGGTTGCGCCAACTCACGATAAAGGTCTGCTGGTTATTGCGCAGGCAGAAGCGCGCCAGGCTTTTTTCCGGGCTCAGGTCGAACACGTAGAACTTGTTGATCTGCGGCGGCACCACCAGCAGCGGGCGTTCGTGCACCTGTTCAGTGGTGGGTTTGTACTGGATCAGCTCCAGCACGTCGTTGCGAAACACCACGGCGCCTTCGCTGGTGCCCAGGGTCTTGCCCACTTCAAAGGCGCCCATGTTGACCTGGCTTGGCATGCCGCCGTTGTGCACCAGGTCTTTGGCCAGGTGCGACAGGCCGTCGAGCAGGCTTTTGCCGCCGGTTTCAAAGAAGCGCTTGACCGCCGCCGGGTTGGCCGCGGTGTTGGTGGGGGCCATGGCTTCGGTCATCAGGTTGATCACGAAATGGCCACGGCTGATGTCCTGTTCCGACAGGTTGCTGTCGCCGATCCAGTCGTGCAGTTCCTTGCGCCACGCCAGGTACGTTTGCAGATAGCGCCGGTAGAGCGGGTTCTGGCTCCACGCCGGGTCGCAGAAGCGGCGGTCGTCCTGTTCGGGCGTGAGCCGGGATTTGCCCAGCACCACATTCTTGAGTTCCACGCCAAAGTGGGCCACGTGTTTGACGCTGTGCAACGGTTGCTTGATGGCCTGGGTGAGCACCATCCGCGCAGAAGCCAGTAAATCCTTTTTGCGTAACGCGATGATCGGGTTCAGCCCCAGGGTGTTTTCCGAGGCCTGGCGTTTCAACTCATCGGTGGTCTTGTTACTCATCTACGACGCTCCATTGTCCGGAAGACGAGTACCGGCTGACGCAGTGTCCATGTTCTCGCTACACCGTGCACACCAGGTACTGCGACTCGGGTGACCGTTGATACCGCATCGTCAAATGCAGGGAACTTGCCAGCCCCATTGGTTACCCGAGTTTAAAATTTTTCGCAAGCCGGCCAATCATTGGCCACAGGAGGAGGCATTCAAGCAGATGGAATTAGAAAATGCCCACTAATGAGCAAGAGGCCTGACTTAGAGCATCAAGCGCACGACCGATTCGGCCGGGTCGCGGGTTTTGCCGGCGGCCTTGAGTTCGTCCAGGTAATCGGCCCACAGCGCGTCCTGACGTACGGCCAGTTGGTAGAGGTAGTCCCACGTGAACAGGCCGCTGTCATGGCCGTCGTCAAAGGTCAGTTTCAACGCGTACTGGCCCGCAGGTTCGATCTTGCTCAAACCCACATTGAGCTTGCCAAATTGCAGGATCGGTTTGCCGTGGCCCTGGACTTCAGCGGAAGGTGAGTGCACCCGCAGAAATTCGGCAGGCAACTGGTAGGACTCGTCAGGCCCGTAGGTAAGGCCGAGGGTCTTGGAGGCTTTGTGCAGGTTAATGGCGGTGGGAAGTTTGGTCATGGGGGGCGCCTCGGGCGGCAAGCTTCAAGCTATAAGCCGCAAGTTGAACACAATCAACTTGCAGCTTATAGCGTGCCGCTCAAAGCTTACAAAATGTATCTCGACAGATCTTCGTTCTGCGCCAGCTCGCCCAGGTGGCTGTTGACGTAGGCCGCGTCGATCTTGATCGACTCGCCATTCTGCGCGCCAGCCATGTCACCCGCACTGAAGGACACTTCCTCCAGCAAGCGCTCCAGCAAGGTATGCAGGCGACGGGCGCCGATGTTTTCGGTCTTCTCGTTGACCTGCCAGGCAATCTCGGCCAGGCGCTTGATACCGTCCGCCTGGAACTCTATGCCCAGGCCTTCGGTTTTCAGCAGCTCGCGGTATTGCTCGGTCAGCGAGGCGTGTGGCTCGCTGAGGATGCGCTCGAAGTCGCCCGGGGTCAGCGCCTTGAGTTCCACGCGAATCGGCAGGCGGCCTTGCAGCTCCGGCACCAGGTCGCTTGGCTTGCTCAGGTGGAATGCGCCGGAGGCGATGAACAGGATGTGGTCGGTCTTGACCATGCCCAGCTTGGTGTTCACGGTGCAGCCTTCGATCAGCGGCAGCAGGTCGCGCTGGACGCCTTCGCGGGACACGTCCACGCCGCCTGCGTTACCGCGCTTGGCCACCTTGTCGATTTCGTCGATAAACACGATACCGTGCTGCTCGACCGCCACCAGGGCCTTGGCCTTGAGTTCTTCCTCGTTGACCAGGCGCCCGGCCTCTTCGTCGCGCACCAGTTTGAGCGCGTCCTTGACCTTGAGCTTGCGGCTTTTCTTCTTGCCCTTGCCCATGTTGGCAAACAGGTTCTGCAACTGGCTGGTCATTTCTTCCATGCCCGGCGGGGCGGAAATGTCGACGCCAGCCACTTCGGCCACTTCGATCTCGATTTCCTTGTCGTCCAGCTGGCCTTCACGCAGGCGCTTGCGGAACAACTGGCGGGTGTTGGTATCGGACGCCGGGGCGGCCTCTTCGCCAAACGTGCGCGCCGGTGGCAGCAAGGCATCGAGGATGCGGTCTTCGGCGGCGTCTTCGGCGCGGTGGCTGACCTTGGTCATTTCCTGTTCGCGCAGCAGCTTCAGGGCGGCGTCGGCCAGGTCGCGAATGATCGATTCGACGTCGCGGCCCACGTAGCCGACTTCGGTGAACTTGGTGGCTTCCACCTTGATGAACGGAGCATTGGCCAATTTGGCCAGGCGCCGGGCGATCTCGGTTTTGCCGACGCCGGTCGGGCCGATCATCAGGATGTTTTTGGGCGTCACTTCAACGCGCAGTTCTTCGGGCAGTTGCATCCGGCGCCAGCGGTTACGCAGCGCGATGGCAACGGCGCGCTTGGCATCGTCCTGGCCGATGATATGGCGATCGAGTTCGTGGACGATTTCGCGGGGAGTCATGGACATAGTGTTTGGCGGTCCTCAAGCGAGAATAGGCCCGGGGGCTTATTCGGCGAGGTCCTGCTCCTCAATGGTGAAGTTGTGGTTGGTCATCACGCAGATGTCGGCGGCGATACCCAGGGCGGTTTCGACGATTTCCCGCGCCGACAGGTCGGTTTTCTTCAGCAGGGCACTGGCGGCGGCCTGGGCGAAATTGCCGCCCGAACCCATGGCGATCAGGCCGTGCTCGGGTTCAACCACGTCGCCGTTGCCGGTAATGATCAGGGAGGCGTCTTTGTTGGCCACTGCTAACATGGCTTCCAGGCGGCTCAGGGTGCGGTCGGTGCGCCATTCTTTGGCAAGTTCCACAGCGGCGCGCACCAGGTGGCCCTGGTGTTTTTCAAGTTGGCCTTCAAAGCGTTCAAAAAGGGTAAAGGCGTCAGCGGTGGCACCCGCGAAGCCGGCCAGGACCTGGCCGTGGTACAGGCGGCGCACTTTTTTTGCGTTGCCTTTCATCACGGTATTGCCGAGGGAAACCTGGCCGTCGCCGCCCATGACGACTTTGCCGTGGCGGCGAACTGAAACGATGGTGGTCAAGGGGAGAGTCTCCACGCTGCGGGGCGAAAATGCCCTGATGGAAACTCATATGGGGGTGGTGAGGGGATTTTCAACTGTAGGAAGGTGGCGGTGGGGAGGGAGGCTGCTGTGCAGCCCCCACGGCGCCGGGCGAGCCCGTTCACCCCAGCAAGTGCGCTGGCTGGGGTGAACGCGGCTTTAGCGACTTTGGCGTTGTTGTAACAACAGGTTGCTAAAGCCCGCCGCTGCCAGCTGTTTTTGCGCCGCGGTGAGTTGCTCACGGTTGCTGAACGGCCCCACCAGCACGCGATACCAGGTGGCGTCCTTGACGGTGCCCGACTCCACGTTCACCGCCTGCCCCAGCAGGATGATCTGCGCACGTACCCGGTCCGCGTCAGCCTGTTTGGGGAACGAACCGGCCTGCAGGAAGAACTTGGTCACCGGCGCGGCTTTGGTCGCCGCCACTGGCGGCGGTGGCGGCGGGGTAATCCCGGCCAGCGCCGCCTGGGCCCGGGCCGTGTCGATCTTGGCCGCTTCTGCTGGCGTTACCGGCGTGGTCGGCACCTGCGGCGTCGGCAAGGTCTTCTCGGGCACGGCGTCCGGCGGCACGATCACTTCTGACTCGGGCAGCAACGTGTAGAAGTCATATTTGGGCTTCACAGGCTGGGTCGGGCTGGGCGGGGTCTTGTTCGCCTCGGCGATCTTGGTGGCCTTGGCCTGTTCCTGCTTGACCCGCTTGATGTCATCACCCTTGCCCGGGTTGAGCCCCATCAGGAACACCACAAAGGCGCCGACGCTCAGCCCGATGGCCAGCCACAACCAGCCCGGGATCGGTTTTTTCGCCGGGGCCTGGTAGCGGCTGGCGCCGCGCTTGGGTGCAGGTTTTTTCTTCGCGGCCAACTTACATACGCTCCAGAGTTTCCAGGCCCAACAGTTCCAGGCCTTGCTTGAGGGTCCGTCCAGCCAGCGCGGCAAGGCGCAGGCGACTTTGCTTTTGCGCTTCGTCTTGCGCGCTCAGGATCGGGCAGTTCTCGTAGAAGCTGGAGAACAAGCCCGCGACTTCGTACAGGTAGGTGCACAAAATGTGCGGCGTGCCCTTCTCGCCCACGCTGTTGAGCACTTCGCCGAACTGCGCGAGTTTGGCCGCCAGGTCTTGCTCGTGCGGTGCTTGAAGGTCGATCTGGCCGTCGATTTCGCTGAAGTCCTTGCCCAGCTTGCGAAACACACCGGCCGCCCGAGTGTAGGCGTAAAGCAGGTAGGGTGCGGTGTTGCCTTCAAAGTTCAGCATCAGTTCAAAGTTGAAGCTGTAGTCGCTGGTGCGGTGCTTGGACAGGTCGGCGTATTTCACCGCGCCAATGCCCACCACGCGGGCGATGTTGCGCAGGTCGGCCTCGGCCAGTTCCGGGTTCTTTTCCTTCACCAGGGCGTAGGCGCGTTCCTGGGCTTCGGTCAGCAGGTCGATCAGTTTGACGGTGCCACCGTCCCGCGTCTTGAACGGGCGGCCATCGGCGCCGTTCATGGTGCCAAAGCCCATGTGTTCCATGTGCATGGGGTGCGTGATAAAACCGGCACGGCGCGCCACTTCAAACACTTGCTGAAAGTGCAGCGCCTGGCGCTGGTCGACGAAGTACAGCGCACGGTCGGCCTTGAGCACGCCACTGCGGTAACGCACGGCGGCAAGGTCAGTGGTGGCGTACAGGTAGCCGCCGTCGGCCTTGACGATGATCACCGGCAACGGCTCGCCATCGGCGGTCTTGAACTCTTCGAGGAACACGCACTGGGCGCCGTTGCTCTCTACCAGCAGGCCCTTGGCCCGCAGGTCATTGACCACGTTGATCAGGTCATCGTTGTAGGCGCTTTCGCCCATGACGTCGGCCGGGGTCAGCTTGACGTTGAGCAGGTCGTAGATTTCCTGGCAGTGGGACAGCGAAATGTCACGAAAACGCGTCCACAGTTCCAGGCATTCCGGGTCGCCCGCTTGCAACTTGACCACCAGGCCCCGGGCGCGGTCGGCGAAGGCTTCGGACTCGTCGAAGCGCTTCTTGGCGGCGCGGTAGAAGTTTTCCAGGTCCGAGAGCTCGTTGCTGGTGATCGGGTTTTCCTGCAGGTACGCCATCAACATGCCGAACTGGGTGCCCCAGTCGCCCACGTGGTTCTGGCGGATCACGGTGTCGCCGAGAAACTCCAGCACCCGCGCCACGCCGTCACCGATGATGGTGGAGCGCAAGTGGCCTACGTGCATTTCCTTGGCCAGGTTGGGGGCCGACAGGTCGATGGCCACGCGCTCGGCGGCGCCTGCCTTGCGCACGCCAATGTGTGCGTCGGCCAGGGCAGCGTCCAGGCGCTGCGCCAGGGCCTGGGTGTTCTGGAAGAAGTTGATAAAACCTGGGCCTGCAATATCGGCTTTGCTCACCTGCGGGTCGGCCGGCAGGGCGGCGATGATTTTTTCGGCCAGGTCGCGCGGCTTCATGCCCGCAGGCTTGGCCAGCATCATGGCGATGTTGCTGGCGAAGTCGCCGTGTGTCTTGTCGCGGGTGTTTTCCACCTGGATCGCCGGCGTCAGGCCTTCAGGCAACACACCTTCGTTGACGAGTTGGGTGAGGGCTTGTTGGATCAACTGGCGAATGGTGTCTTTCATGCTGTTCTCTTTCGACCGCAAGCGGCGGCGCGGATGCGCGGGTGGAAAAACTGGGCATTATCCGTGGCGAGGGCAGGCTTGCCAACCGTTCAGACCGGTTGACGGACCTGCGGGCCTCATCGCGGGCAGGCCCGCTCCCGTATTTTTGATTTGTGAAGAGATTTCCATGTGGCGGCGGGCGGGCTCATCAGTACAGATCGACCGGGTCCACATCCAGCGACCAGCGCACTTGTCGTCCGCTGGGCATGTGTTCCAGGGCAAGCAACCAGCTGCTTAATAGACGATGCAATGGCGCACGCGCCGTTGCCTGCAAGAGTAGCTGAGCCCGATAACGCCCGGCGCGGCGCTCCATGGGGGCGGGCACCGGGCCGAGCAATTCGATGCCGGTCAGGCCCGACTCGGCCAGCAAACGTTCGGCCTCGCTGCAGGCCTCGTCCAGAAAACCCTCGGCTTGCCCGGGTTTGTGGGCTTCGGCGCGCAACAGGGCCAGGTGCGCAAACGGCGGCAAGCCCGCGGCGCGGCGTTCGCTCAGGGCTTGTTCGGCAAACGCAAAGTAGCCTTGCTCGGTGAGCTGGATGAGCAGCGGGTGGTCGGCCAGGTGCGTCTGGATGATCACTTTGCCCGGCTCTTCGGCGCGCCCGGCGCGGCCTGCCACCTGCACGATCAACTGCGCCATGCGCTCACTGGCGCGAAAATCCCCGGAAAACAGCCCGCCGTCGGCGTCCAGGATCGACACCAGCGTCACCCGCGGAAAGTGGTGCCCCTTGGCGAGCATTTGCGTGCCCACCAGGATGCACGGGTGGCCTTTGTGGATGGTGGCGAACAACTGGTTCATGGCGTCTTTGCGCGAGGTGCTGTCGCGGTCGACCCGCAGCACCGGGTAGTCCGGAAACAGGATGCCCAGGCGCTCTTCAGCCCGTTCGGTGCCAGCGCCGACGGGGCGCAGGTCGACCTTGCCGCATTGCGGGCAATGGCGCGGCACCCGCTCCACATGGCCGCAGTGATGGCACCGCAGCTCGCCGTAGCGCTGGTGCACGGTCATGCGTGCGTCGCAGCGCTCGCACTCCGACATCCAGCCGCAATCGTGGCACAGCAGGGTGGGCGCAAAACCCCGGCGGTTGAGGAACACCAGCACTTGCTGGCCGGCTGCCAGGGTCTGGCCGATGGCTTGTTGCATGGGGCCGGAAATGCCGCTGTCCAGCGGACGGCTTTTGACATCCAGGCGCAGGAAACGCGGCTGTTTGGCGCCGCCTGCGCGCTCATTCAAGCGTAGGAGGCCGTAGCGCCCGGTGTAGGCGTTGTGCAGGCTTTCCAGGGAGGGCGTGGCCGAGCCCAGCACAATCGGGATGTTTTCCTGGCGAGCGCGCACCAGCGCCAGGTCGCGGGCGTGGTAGCGCAGGCCTTCCTGCTGTTTATAAGAGCCGTCGTGTTCTTCGTCGATGATGATCAGGCCGGGGTTTTTCATCGGCGTGAACAGGGCCGAGCGGGTGCCGATAATAATGTCGGCCTCGCCGTCCCGGGCGGCCAGCCAGGACTCCAGGCGCTCGCGGTCGTTGACCGCCGAATGCACCAGGGCGATACGGGCATTGAAGCGCTGTTCGAAGCGCGCCAGGGTCTGCGGGCCCAGGTTGATTTCGGGGATCAGCACCAGCGCCTGTTTGCCGGCTTCGAGGGTTTCGCGGATCAGCTGTAAATAGACTTCGGTCTTGCCGCTGCCGGTGACGCCCGCCAGCAGGAACGCATGGAAGGCATCGAAGCCTGCGCGGATGGCCTCGAAGGCGGCGCGTTGTTCGCTGTTGAGCGGCAGCTCGGGCTGGGCCAGCCAGTGTTCATGGCGTTGGACGGGTTTGTGACGGCGCACTTCGACCTGCACGAGGTCTTTGGCCAGCAGCAAATCCAGGCTGTCCTTGCTCAGCATCAGCTTGCTCAACAGCGGGTGGGCAACGCCGTGAGGGTGTTGGGCCAGCGTCGCCAAGGCATCGCGCTGGCGCGGCGCGCGGGCCACACGCGGGTCGTCCAGGCGCGCGCCGGGCGTCACCGACCAGAAACGCTCCTGGCGCGCCTCGGCCAACTCGCCCTGGCGCAACAGCACCGGCAGCGCCCAGCTCAGGGTGTCGCCCAGGCTGTGCTGGTAATACTGCGATGTCCACAGGCACAGCTTGAACAGCGCGGGCGGCAGCGGCGGTGTGGTGTCGAGCAGGGCCAGGGCCGGCTTGAGCTTGTCGGCAGGCACTTCGCTGTGCTCGGCCACTTCCACCAGAATGCCGATCATCTCGCGTCGACCAAACGGCACCCGTACCCGCATGCCCGGCTGTAACTGCGCCCGCGATGCTCCGGCGGGCGCCCGGTAATCGAACAGGCGGCGCAGGGGCGAAGGCAAGGCAAGGCGCAAAATGGCGTCGGGCACGCGGGGTTCTCATCGAGGCGGGCGATAAACAAGGGCGGGAGCCTAGCAGAGGAGGGGGGTGTTGGGTATGCGGGTTTCGGATGAAAGGGTTCAGTGGCCCGCTTGCGTGTTTAAAAAGGTCTGGTAGAATCCGCGGCCTAATTACGTGCGGTATTCGACAATAGTGTTGAGTGGCGGCACGCTAGCCCGAGGAAACACCATGAAAGCCGATATCCATCCAGAATACCCAGCCATTCCTGTTACTTGCAGCTGTGGCAACAAGTTCGAAACCCGTTCGACCTTTGGTAAGCCTCTGTCGATCGACGTGTGCAACGAGTGCCACCCGTTCTACACCGGTAAGCAGAAGACTCTGGACACCGGCGGCCGCGTTCAGAAGTTCGCCGACCGTTTCGGTGCTTTCGGTGCCAAAAAGGCCTAAGGCCGATCAACCCGAAAAACCGCTACGGTTTTTTCAGGCTGATGAAAAAGGCGTCCCTCGTGGACGCCTTTTTTGTGCCTGCGATTTGATGGATGAAAAAATTGTAGACATTTTTTAAATATATTGTGAACAGTTGAGCCCTTGTATCCCGTGGCTCTTGGCCAAAAGTCGTACAGTTGGGCCCTTGACACCTGTGACTGCCCAGTCTTGTGAGGACTTTACGACACGCGTATCCTCGGCGGTCCGTCGACCAACAGTAAAAGCGGAATCCGATATGTCTGATTTGAAAACTGCCGCTCTCGAATATCACGCCAATCCTCGTCCAGGAAAGCTGAGTGTAGAGCTCACCAAAGCCACCGCCACCGCACGTGACCTGTCGCTGGCCTACAGCCCTGGCGTCGCCGAGCCCGTGCGCGAAATCGCTCGCGATCCGGAGCTGGCGTACAAATACACCGGCAAGGGCAACCTGGTTGCAGTGATTTCCGATGGCACCGCGATTCTTGGCCTGGGTAACCTGGGCCCATTGGCTTCCAAGCCAGTCATGGAAGGTAAAGGCGTGCTGTTCAAGCGCTTTGCCGGCATCGACGTATTTGACATCGAAGTCGATTCCGAGAGCCCACAGGCTTTCATCGACACCGTAAAGCGCATTTCCATCACCTTTGGTGGCATCAACCTGGAAGACATCAAGGCACCTGAGTGCTTCGAGATCGAAAAGGCTTTGATCGAACAATGCGACATCCCGGTATTCCACGATGACCAGCACGGCACCGCGATCGTGACCGCTGCGGGCATGATCAATGCCCTGGAAATCGCTGGCAAGACCCTCGCCGACGCCAAAATCGTCTGCCTGGGCGCGGGCGCCGCTGCTATCTCCTGCATGAAATTGCTGGTGAGCATGGGCGCCAAGCTGGAAAACATCTACATGGTCGACAGCAAGGGCGTGGTCCAGTCCGAGCGTACCGACCTGAACCAGTACAAGGCGATGTTTGCTCATCCGTCCTCCAAGCGCACCCTGGCAGACGCACTGGACGGCGCCGACGTGTTCGTCGGTCTGTCTGGCCCGAACCTGCTGAGCGCTGAAGGCCTGAAGTCCATGGCCGCCAACCCGATCGTGTTCGCGTGCTCCAACCCGGACCCTGAGATCTCCCCGGAGCTGGCTCACGCCACCCGTAGCGACGTGATCATGGCCACCGGTCGTTCGGACTACCCTAACCAGGTCAACAACGTACTGGGCTTCCCGTTCATCTTCCGTGGTGCCCTGGACGTTCGCGCCAAGCGCATCAACGAAGAGATGAAAGTGGCCGCCGCCAACGCCCTGCGCGAACTGGCCAAGCTGCCGGTGCCGCAGGAAGTGTGCGACGCCTACGGCGGCATCAAGCTGGAATTTGGCCGTGACTACATCATCCCAAAACCAATGGACAAGCGCCTGATCACCCTGATCTCCGATGCCGTGGCAAAAGCCGCCATCGAGACCGGTGTGGCCACCCTGCCGTATCCAAAGCACTATCCGCTCAAAAGCGTGGATGACGTGTTTAACGGCTGATTAGTCGCCCCATAAAAAAACCGGCCTTCGAGCCGGTTTTTTTATGGGCGGGCGGCAAGCGAACGGCTTGCCGCTGCCCCCGTTAAAACAGATCGATTGGCGCCGATTCGTCCGCCGGCAGCGGGCTGCCCGGGGCCGTGCCGTTACCCAGCTCATTGACCGACGGCGGCGTGTCTTCGCTCTTGAACAGCTCGAAGTAGGCGTTCGGCGTGCTCGGCGCGGCGGCGCGGCCGCTCACGGGGTCGATCCGCAGGCTGAGGATGCCTTCAGGTTCGGCCTGGGTGTGCGGCGGCTTGTCCTTGAGGGCGGCGCCCATGTAGCTCATCCAGATCGGCAGTGCGACGGTGCCGCCAAACTCGCGGCGCCCCAGGCTTTCCGGTTGGTCGTAACCGGTCCACACGGTGGTCACGTAGTCGGCGTTGTAGCCGGAGAACCAGGCGTCCTTGGAGTCGTTGGTCGTACCGGTCTTGCCCGCGATGTCCGGGCGGTTCAGCGCCAGGGCGCGGCGGCCGGTGCCCTTTTTGATGACGTCTTCCAGGATGCTGTTGAGGATGTACGTGGTGCGACCGTCCACCACGCGCTCGGCCACGGCCGGTGCCTGAGGTTCTTGCGGAGCCTGTGCGGCCGCCGCGGGGGCTTGGCCGGGCGTCGGCTCGATGGTGATGCCGCCATTGCTCGGTGCGGCCAGGCCATCGGTGGCGGCCACGCCGTTGACCACGTCACCCGGTACGCGCGCGGGGTTGGCGGTGTAGAGGGTTTCGCCGCTGCGGCTTTCGATCTTGTCGATCAGGTACGGGGTGATCTTGTAACCGCCGTTGGCAAACGTGCTCCAGCCGGTGGCGATTTCCATCGGCGTCAGCGTTGCAGTACCCAGGGCCAGCGACAGGTTTTGCGGCAGGTCCTGCTTGTTGAAGCCAAAGCGGGTGATGTAGTCGATGGTCTTGCCTACGCCCATCGCTTGCAGCAGGCGGATAGACACCAGGTTGCGCGACTTGTACAGCGCCTCGCGGATGCGGATCGGCCCCAGGAAGGTGTTGGTGTCGTTTTTCGGGCGCCAGACCTTGTCCAGGTACTCGTCGACAAACACGATCGGTGCGTCGTTGACCAGGCTGGCGGCGGTGTAGCCGTTATCCAGCGCGGCGCTGTAGATGAACGGCTTGAAGCTCGAGCCCGGCTGGCGCTTGGCCTGGGTGGCGCGGTTGTAGTTGCTCTGTTCAAAGGCAAAGCCACCGACCAGCGCCCGGATGCCGCCGTTCTGCGGGTCAAGCGATACCAGGGCACCCTGTGCCAGCGGCACTTGGCTGAATTTAAGGCTGTTGTCTTTCTGGCGTTGAACGCGGATCAGGTCGCCGACCTGTGCGACGTCCGACGGCTGCTTGGGCGCGGCGCCCATGCTGTTGGTGTTCAGGAACGGGCGGGCCCACTTCATGCTGTCCCACGACACATGCTCTTCGCCGGAGCGCGTCAGCACCTGCACGCCATCTTTCTTCACTTGGGTGACGATGGCGGGCTCCAGGCCACTGATCGGGCGCTGCTTGCCCAGTTCGGTGGCCCAGGCGCTGTCAGTCTTGCCTGGCAAGCGCGACTCGGGGCCCCGGTAGCCATGACGCTGGTCATACGTGATCAGGCCTTCGTGCACCGACTTGTTGGCCATTTCCTGCAAGTCGCTCGGAACGGTCGTGGTCACGCGGAAACCTTCGGTGTAGGCCTCGCTGCCATAACGGCCGACCATTTCGGCGCGGGCCATCTCGGCGATGTACGGCGCGTTCACTTCCGGCGTCGGCACGTGATAGCTGGCATTGAGCGGCTCGGCCACGGCGCTTTCGTAAGCGGCCTGGTCGATCTTGCCCAGTTTGTACATGCGCCCCAGGATCCAGTCGCGCCGCTCTTTGCTGCGCGCCGGGTTGGCCAGCGGGTTGAAGCGCGAAGGGGCCTTGGGCAGGCCGGCGATCATCGCCATCTGCGCCAGGCTGGCGTCGCGGATCGACTTGCCGTAGTACACCTGCGAAGCCGCCTCGATCCCGTAGGCACGGTTGCCCAGGTAGATCTTGTTGACGTACAGCTCAAGGATCTCGTCCTTGGTCAGCTGGCGTTCGATCTGTAGCGCCAGGAGAATTTCCGTGGCCTTGCGGGAAAAACTGCGCTCGCTGGTCAGGAAGAAGTTCTTGGCCACCTGCATGGTGATGGTGCTGCCGCCCGACTGGATATGCCCGCTCTTGAGCAGTTGGGTCGCGGCGCGCACCAGGCTGCTGGGGTCCACGCCGTAGTGGTTGGCGAAGTTGTCGTCTTCAGCCGACAGCAGGGCGTTGATGAAATTGGGCGGAATTTCGGCGAAACGGATCGGGGCGCGGCGCATTTCGCCGAACTCCGCGATCAGTTTTTCATCGCTGCTGTAGACCCGCAAAGGAATCTGCAACTGGATACTTCTCAGGGCCTCTACGGAGGGTAAACCCGGACTAAGGTAGAGATACGCACCGCTCAGGACGAGCACAAGCCCGCAAACGATAGCGACAATGGAGTACCCGAAAAACTTCAGCAGACGAATCAAGGCTTTTGGATTTCCAGAGAAAAGAATGGGTTAGGCGTCGGGCCTGCACGACAAGCAATGGATCGGCCCGGCATGCGGATAAACGCTAGAAAAAACGCTGCGCATTAAAGCATTTTTCGGCTTGGGACGTCATTCGTGCGGCTTAAACAAGTCGACCGAATGCATTCACTATGGCCGCAATCAGGCCGTAAGACCGGCAAAGTTTTAGGGAGTTTTATGAAAAAGGGATTTTTCGGGCGAAAAACCGACGCCGTCATTGGCGTGGACATCAACGACACCTGCATCAGGCTGGTGGAACTGGCCGGAGGAGCCAATGCCTGCGCAGTCAGGGCCTGGGCCACACAGCCGCTGCCCGCGCAGGCGGTGGTCGACGGCAACCTGCTGGACCTCGACGCCGTGGCCCAGGCACTGGGCCAGGCGCTGTCTCAACTGCGCACTTCGCTTCGAAATGCCGCCGTCGCCGTGGCGGGGCCTTCGGTCATTACGCGGCTCGTCGAGCTGGAAACAGGGCTTGATGACGATGAAATGATGCGGCGAATCCACCTGGAAGCCGACCAATACATTCCTTATCCGCTGGACGACATGGCGCTCGACTTTCAGATACGGGGCATTTCGGCCCATGATGCGGGGCGGGTCGAGGTGTTGGTTGTCGCGTGTCTCAAGGAGCAGGTCGAGGCGCGTGAGGCGGTCTTGGCCCTGGCGGGGCTGACGACGCGGGTGGTGGATGTTGAAGCATTTGCATTGGCTCGCGCCAACGGTCAGTCTTTGACCTGCGTTGCGTCAGGCCATGGGGTCAATGATGCGCAATGGGCTGTAGATGCCCAGGGAATGGGAGTTGCCTGCGGGTTGGCCCTGAGGAGTTTCGATTGATGACACGAATCAACTTGTTGCCGTGGCGTGAAGAGCGGGGCGTACGACGACGCAAATATTTCCTGATGTTTTTACTGGCGATCAGCTGTGTGGCCTTGGCGGCCGTGTGGCTGGCCGATCAGGTGATCGACCAGGCGATTGACCGCCAGGTGGCGCGTAACAATCATTTGAGCAAGAACGTCACGGTGCTGGACTCGCGAATCAAGACCATCGACGAGCTGCACGAGCAGCGTCAGCAGGTGATGGAGCGCATGAAGGTTGTCCAGGACCTGCAGCAAGACCGCTCGACCGGCGGCGAGTTGCTTGACCAGCTCGCCCGCGCGGTGCCGCCAGGCGTGCAGTTGCGGCAAGTGAATGTGCAGGATGGTGTGGTCGAGATCAGCGGCAGCGCTGAATCGAATCACGATATTGCCCGGCTCATGCGCGGCCTGGAGCAAACTGACGGTTTGCAGGCGCCCAAGCTGCAACAAGTCCAGGGTGCGCAGGGCGATGACAACCGCTTCCAGATGAGGGTTCGGCAAGTGGAGCCCAGCGAGGCTGCACGATGAGCCTCGCGTCAGGCTTTAAAAGACTGACGTCCCTCGACCTTGCCACACTCTACCGAATGACCGCCGACTGGCCAGTGCCCTGCAAGGCGCTGCTGGGCGTCGGTGTGTTCTGCCTGCTCGTCGGGCTGGGGGATGTGCTGTACCTGAGCACGGCGCGGGACGTGTTGAATCGGCACCAGGCACAGGAAGTGGTGTTGAGCGAGCAACTGAGCCTTAAAACCGTGCAGGCCGCGCGCTTGGTGGCGGTGACCGGTGAGCTCGAGGCCAGTCGGGCCGCGTTTGCCCGGCAGCTGCGACAACTGCCCATCGACACCGAGGTGCCCGGCCTGCTTGAGGACATCACCCGGCTGGGCAGCACCAATGGCCTGGTGCTTTCGGCCATCACGCTGCTGGATGAACAGCCGCAGCCGCTGTATGTCGAACTGCCCTTGCAGATGAGTGTGGCGGGGCAGTATCACGACCTGGCGGGTTTTATCAGTGGTTTGGGCGGGTTGTCGCGCATCGTCACCGTGCATGACATGAAGATCAGCGCAAACGAAGCTGTGCTGCGCCTGGACGTGTTGGCCAAGACCTACCGCTACAACCCGCAAGGCGACGCAGACCTGCGCTCGCTGGCAAGCGGAGAAACTCCGCCTGCGCCGCGTTTTACCTATGACCCTGCCTCCCTGCGCGACCCGTTCCAGCCAGCGGCTGTCCAGCTGGCTCGTCCCTCGGGCCGCCCGGCTGCGGCGCCTGATGTGCGGCGGCCGCGCGGGTTTCTGGAAGGTTTTGCGGTGGAGCAGTTCGACATGGTCGGCACAGTGTCCCGTGGCGGCCACACCTTTGCCTTGTTGCGGGGCGCCTCGGCGGTACACCGCCTGGGTGTCGGCGATTACCTGGGCCCGGATTATGGCCGGGTAACGGCCATTGACGATGACCATGTCGAGTTGGCCGAGTTATTTCCCGATGGCGAGGGGGCTTGGCTGGAGCGCTCGCGAACCCTGTTTCTCACTGTGAATTCATAACGGAAGCAAACAAATGAAAAGGACTTTTTCGTCCTTCGGTGTGGCGCTATGGATAGCGTTCACAGCACCGATGGTCATGGCTGTGCCTGCCCGAATCGATCTGATCAGCCTGCCCCCGCCCGTCAGCACCCCGCCCAATCGCGGGTTCAGCGGCGAGAAGCTGACCCTCAACTTCCAGGACATCGAAATTCGTACCGTCCTGCAACAAATCGCCGACATTGCCGGGCTGAACCTGGTGGCGAGTGATGACGTGCAAGGCTCTATCACGCTGCGCCTCAAGGACGTGCCGTGGGACCAGGCGCTGGACCTTGTGCTGCAAACCAAGGGCCTGGATAAGCGCGTGACGGCAAATGTGCTGCTGGTGGCCCCGGCAGAGGAACTCGCCGCCAGGGAATTGCTCACCCTTGAGGCGCGCAAACAAATGACCGACCTTGCGCCACTGCGCCGTGAGCTGCTGCAGGTCAATTACGCCAAGGCGGCAGACCTGGCCAGGCTGTTCCAGTCGGTGACCGGGCCCGAGGGCACCACCGATGAGCGCGGTTCGGTGGCGGTGGACGATCGCACCAACAACATCATTGCCTACCAGACCCGCGAGCGCCTGGAAGAGTTGCGCCGTATCGTCGCGCAGCTGGATATCCCGGTGCGGCAGGTGATGATCGAGGCGCGGATCGTCGAGGCCAATGTCGATTACGACAAAAGCCTGGGCGTGCGCTGGGGTGGGTTGGCCAGCCGGGGCCAGTGGAGCGCAGGCGGAATCAACAAGGCGCCGGCGGAAGGTGCTGAGCCGCCGCAAAACGCCCCGAGCGCGCCGTTTGTGGACTTGGGCGCAACGGGCGGAACCTCTGGCCTGGGGCTGGCCTTTATCTCGGATAACGTGTTGCTGGACCTGGAGCTGACGGCCATGGAGAAAACGGGCAACGGGGAAATCGTCTCGCAGCCCAAGGTGGTCACGTCTGACAAGGAAACCGCACGCATCCTCAAAGGCACTGAAATTCCCTATCAGGAATCCAGCGCCAGTGGCGCCACCTCGGTGTCGTTCAAGGAGGCCTCGCTGTCACTGGAGGTGACGCCGCAGATCACCCCGGACGACCGGGTGATCATGGACGTGAAAGTGACCAAGGATGAGCCCGATTACCTGAACAAGCTCAATGACGTGCCGCCGATCAAGAAAAACGAGGTCAATGCCAAGGTGCTGGTCAAGGATGGCGAAACCATCGTGATTGGCGGGGTTTTCTCTGACACCCAAAGCAAAGTGGTAGATAAGGTGCCATTTTTGGGCGATGTGCCGTATCTTGGCCGCCTTTTCCGACGGGACAGGGTCGCGCAGAAGAAATCCGAGCTGTTGGTATTTCTGACTCCGCGTATTATGAACAACCAGGCGATTGCTGTGAGTCGTTGATTCTGTGCGAAATTTGATTCTTGTTGGGCCGATGGGCGCTGGAAAAAGCACCATCGGCCGTTTACTGGCCAAAGAGCTGCGCCTGCCATTCAAGGATTCCGACAAGGAAATTGAATTGCGCACCGGTGCCAATATCCCGTGGATCTTCGATAAGGAAGGCGAACTGGGCTTTCGCGACCGCGAGCAGGCGATGATTGCCGAGCTGTGCGAATGCGACGGCGTGGTATTGGCCACCGGCGGCGGCGCGGTGATGCGTGACGAAAACCGCCGGGCGTTGCACGCAGGCGGCCGCGTGGTTTACCTGCATGCCTCGGTCGAGCAGCAGGTGGGCCGCACCGCACGCGATCGCAACCGCCCGTTGCTGCGCACGGCCGACCCTGCAAAAACCCTGCGGGACCTGCTGACGCTGCGTGACCCGCTTTATCGGGAAATCGCCGATCTGGTGGTGGAAACCGATGAGCGGCCACCGCGCATGGTGGTCCTCGATATTCTCGAGCGCTTGCAGCAGTTGCCGCCCCGTTAAAGCCTCACTCGAAATGCGCTATTCTCGGCGTCGCGCCACGCGCGTGCAAAATTGTGGCGAAAAGCTATCAGGCGGCGTCAGATCCCGACGCTGCCGACAACGTTAATGTAGGGCAGGACACCTGCTTCCATCTCTATCGCGGGGACACATGCAGACACTTAAGGTCGATCTTGGCGAGCGCAGCTACCCGATCCATATTGGCGAAGGTTTGTTGGACCAGCCCGAGTTGCTCGCACCGCATATTGCCGGGCGGCAAGTGGCGATTATCTCCAACGAAACAGTCGCGCCGCTTTATCTTGAGCGTCTGAGCCGCAGCCTCGCGGCGTATTCGGTGATCTCGGTGGTGCTGCCCGATGGCGAGGCGCACAAAAACTGGGAAACCCTGCAACTGATCTTCGACGGCCTGCTGACGGCCCGTCATGACCGTCGTACCACGGTGATCGCCCTGGGCGGCGGTGTGATTGGCGACATGGCCGGTTTTGCGGCCGCGTGTTACCAGCGCGGCGTGGATTTCATCCAGGTGCCGACCACGCTGCTGTCCCAGGTCGACTCGTCGGTGGGCGGCAAGACCGGTATCAACCACCCGTTGGGCAAGAACATGGTCGGTGCGTTCTATCAGCCCAACGTGGTGCTGATCGACACCGCCACGCTCAACACCCTGCCGCCGCGCGAGCTGTCGGCGGGGCTGGCGGAAGTCATCAAGTACGGGCTGATCTGCGATGAGCCGTTCCTCACCTGGCTGGAAGAACACGTAGACGCCCTGCGCAGCCTGGACCAGGTGGCGCTGACCGAAGCCATTTCACGCTCCTGCGCGGCCAAGGCCCTGGTGGTGAATGCGGACGAGCGCGAGTCTGGCGTGCGCGCCACCTTGAACCTGGGCCATACCTTTGGCCATGCGATCGAGACACACATGGGCTATGGTGTCTGGTTGCACGGGGAGGCCGTAGCGGCTGGCACGGTGATGGCGCTGGAAATGTCCCAGCGCCTGGGCTGGATCAGCGCCCAGGAGCGCGATCGCGGTATCCGTCTGTTCCAGCGCGCCGGGTTGCCGGTCATTCCTCCCGAGGAGATGAGCGAGGCGAATTTCCTTGAACACATGGCGGTAGACAAGAAAGTGCTCGACGGTCGTCTGCGTCTGGTCCTGCTGCGCCGCATGGGCGAAGCGGTCGTGACCGACGACTACCCGAAAGAGATTTTACAGGCCACGCTGGGAGCGGATTACCGCGCCCTGGCCCAGCTCAAAGGTTAACCAGATCCTGATGACTAGTTTGCATGCCGACGAGGCGTTCCTCGGTCACTACCAGTTAAGCCACGACCCCTTTGCGCCACGGGTGCCCGGCTTCAAGTTTTTCCCTGCGCAACGCAAGCCGGTGCTGGGGCAACTGCACCACCTGGCCCGCTACAGCCAGCTGCTGCTGGTGGTCACAGGCCCGCTGGGCAGCGGCAAGACCCTGCTGCGCCAGGCGCTGGTGGCCAGCACCAACAAGCAATCGGTACAGAGCGTGGTGGTGTCCGCCCGTGGCGCCGGGGATGCGGCTGGCGTGTTGCGCCAGGTGGCGCAGGCCCTCGACGTGGCCCAGGCCGAGCCGAACGCGATCCTCAAGCAAGTGGTGCAACTGGGCCTGACCGGCCAGGAAGTCTACTTGCTGGTGGACGATGCCGAGCAACTGGACGAATCCGCCCTGGAGGCGCTGCTGGCGCTGGCCGCCGGTACGCCGGAAGGCCGCCCGCATGTGTTCCTGTTTGGCGAGTCGTCGCTGATCGCCCAGCTGGACCAGTTGAGCGGCGAGCAGGAGCTGTTTCACGTCATCGAATTGCAGCCTTACGAAGAAGAAGAAACCCGCGAATACCTGGCCCAACGTCTTGAAGGGGCAGGGGCCGGCATCGAACTTTTTTCCGCTGCGCAGATCTCTGATATTCACGAAAGCTCCGACGGCTGGCCTGGCACTATCAACCAGGTCGCCCGGGATGCCATGATCGAAGCAATGATTGCCAGCCGCTCTGCGGTGAAGCGTCCAAAGATGGGGTTCACCATGCCGAAGAAACACGTATTGGCAATTTCTGCCGTTGTTGTGGTCGCCGTTGCCGCCGCCTGGCTGATTCCGGGGCGCAACAAGGCGCCGACCACCGCTGGCGCACCCACCGAGCAGGCGCAACTGCCGCTGGGCAAGCCTACGCCAAACGTCGAGTTCGCCAATTCCGGCCAGCCCACCAACTTACCGATGGTCGGCCAGCCGGTGATGCGTGGCCCGTTGGCCCAAGAGGCCGGTGGTATTTCCGAAGGCGATGACGGTGTGCCGGTGGAAGGCTCTAGCGCCACGCCGCCGACCGTGACCACTACAGCGCCACCTGCAGGCGTACCGGCAGGCCCGGCACCCACGCCTACGGCCAAGCCGACGCCAGCACCGACCGTGGCCACCGCCAAACCAGCACCGGCGCCTGTCACCAAGCCTGTTGCTGCGGCCCCGGCGGCCAAACCTGCACCTGCGGCCAAACCGGCTGAAAAACCGGCCGCCACCGTGGCCAAGGCTGGCGCAACCGGCGGTGCGGGCAGCAGCTGGTACACCAGCCAACCAGCGGGCCACTTTGTGGTACAAATCCTGGGCACCAGCTCTGAAGCCAACGCGCAGAGTTTCGTCAAGGAACAGGGCGGCGAGTACCGTTACTTCAAGAAAGTGCTCAACGGCAAGCCTCTCTACGTGATCACTTACGGCAGCTTCCCGAGCCGCGCCGCTGCCGATACCGCTATCAAGGCCTTGCCAGCGAAGGTTCAGGCTGGTAAACCTTGGCCTCGCACTGTCGCCAGCGTCCAACAGGAACTGGCCACAACTCGCTGAAGATCCGGCGGCCTTACCCAGGCCGCCCTCCCGGCACCTCAAAAAAAACCGCAAGTGCGTGCTGCCCTCAAGGCCGCGCGCTTTGTGGTGTCTGCGTCACAGTGGCTTTTGAGTCGTAGCGGTCTGAACTAAAAAAGTTTTGACTAGCACAGCATATCGCTTTAAACCTTTCATAAATGCGACACGAATTTGCGACATTTCGTCGCTAAATTTGTGGGCGTCTGTGTCGGTGTGTACAATGACCTCCCTTTTGCCCCCGCAAAGCTGGCGTACGTTCAGCGTGGAAAGGTAACTGGATGAATTGAAAAGAAATTTGCCTCGGTAACAGAGGCAGCCTGGTGAGAAAGTGTCTATGAAAGCAGGTCTGTACCAACCCGATGAATTCAAGGATAACTGCGGTTTCGGCCTGATAGCCCACATGCAGGGCGAGCCCAGTCATACCCTTTTGCAAACGGCCATCGAGGCCCTGACCTGCATGACCCACCGCGGTGGGATCAACGCCGACGGCAAGACCGGTGACGGTTGCGGCTTGCTGATTCAAAAGCCCGACCTGTTCCTGCGCGCCATTGCCAAAGAGCAATTTGGCACCGACCTGCCCAAGCAATACGCCGTGGGCATGGTGTTCTTCAACCAGGACCCGGTAAAAGCCGAGGCTGCTCGCGAGAACATGAACCGCGAGATCCTGGCCGAAGGCCTGCAACTGGTCGGCTGGCGCAAAGTGCCGATCGACACCCGCGTACTCGGCCGCCTGGCCCTGGAGCGTCTGCCGCAGATCGAGCAGGTGTTCATCGCCGCCGACGGCCTGAGCGACCAGGACATGGCGATCAAGCTGTTCAGCGCCCGTCGTCGTTCGTCCGTGGCCAACGCCGCCGATGCCGATCACTACATCTGCAGCTTTTCCCACAAGACCATCATTTACAAAGGCCTGATGATGCCGGCGGACCTCACCGCCTTCTATCCAGACCTGAGCGACGAGCGCCTGCAAACCGCCATCTGCGTGTTCCACCAGCGCTTCTCCACCAACACCTTGCCGAAATGGCCGCTGGCCCAGCCATTCCGCTTCCTCGCCCACAACGGCGAGATCAACACCATCACCGGTAACCGCAACTGGGCCCAGGCCCGTCGCACCAAGTTCACCAACGACCTGATGGACCTGGAAGAGCTCGGCCCGCTGGTCAACCGCGTGGGTTCGGACTCCTCCAGCATGGACAACATGCTCGAGCTGATGGTGACCGGCGGCATCGACCTGTTCCGTGGCGTGCGCATGATCATTCCGCCCGCGTGGCAGAACGTTGAAACCATGGACCCCGACCTGCGGGCGTTCTATGAGTACAACTCCATGCACATGGAACCGTGGGACGGCCCGGCCGGCGTGGTAATGACCGACGGTCGCTACGCCGTGTGCCTGCTCGACCGTAACGGCCTGCGCCCGGCGCGTTGGGTGACCACCACCAACGGCTTCATCACCCTCGCGTCGGAAATCGGCGTGTGGAACTACAAGCCCGAAGACGTCATCGCCAAAGGCCGCGTGGGCCCTGGCCAGATCCTGGCCGTGGACACCGAAACCGGGCAGATCCTCGACACCGACGCCATCGACAACCGCTTGAAGTCGCGTCACCCGTACAAGCAATGGCTGCGCAAGAACGCCCTGCGCATCCAGGCGACCATGGAAGACAACGACCACGGTTCGGCCTTTTACGACGTTGACCAGCTCAAGCAGTACATGAAGATGTACCAGGTCACGTTTGAAGAGCGCGACCAGGTGCTGCGCCCGCTCGGCGAGCAAGGCTACGAAGCGGTCGGCTCCATGGGCGATGACACGCCGATGGCCGTGCTGTCCCAGCGCGTGCGCACGCCGTACGACTACTTCCGCCAGCAGTTCGCGCAGGTCACCAACCCGCCGATCGACCCGCTGCGCGAAGCCATCGTGATGTCGCTGGAAGTGTGCCTGGGCGCCGAACGCAACATCTTTGAAGAGTCGCCGGAACACGCCTCGCGCGTGATCCTCAGCTCGCCGGTCATTTCCCCGGCCAAGTGGCGCTCGCTGATGACCCTGGACCGCCCGGGCTTCGACCGCCAGATCATCGACCTGAACTACGACGAGAGCGTGGGCCTTGAAGCCGCCGTGCGTAACGTCGCCGACCAGGCCGAAGAAGCCGTGCGTGCCGGGCGTACCCAGATCGTCCTGAGCGACCGCCATATCGCCCCGGGCAAACTGCCGATCCACGCATCGCTCGCCACCGGCGCGGTGCACCACCGCCTGACCGAAAAAGGCCTGCGCTGCGACTCCAACATCCTCGTCGAAACCGCCACCGCCCGCGACCCGCATCATTTTGCGGTGCTGATCGGTTTCGGCGCCTCGGCGGTGTACCCGTTCCTGGCCTACGAAGTGCTGGGCGATTTGATCCGTACCGGCGAAGTGCTGGGCGACCTTTACGAAGTGTTCAAAAACTACCGTAAAGGCATCACCAAGGGCCTGCTCAAGATCCTGTCGAAGATGGGTATTTCCACCATCACCTCGTATCGGGGCGCGCAACTGTTCGAGGCCATCGGCCTGTCTGAAGAAGTCTGCGACTTGAGCTTCCGTGGCGTGCCAAGCCGCATCAAGGGTGCACGTTTCGTCGACATCGAAGCCGAACAAAAAGCCTTGGCAGCCGAAGCCTGGAGCGCGCGCAAGCCGATCCAGCAAGGCGGCCTGCTCAAGTTCGTACACGGTGGCGAGTACCACGCCTACAACCCGGACGTGGTCAACACCCTGCAAGCCGCCGTGCAGCAGGGCGACTACGCCAAGTTCAAGGAATACACCGCGCTGGTGGACAACCGCCCGGTGTCGATGATCCGCGACCTGTTCAAGGTGAAAACCCTGGACACCGCGCTGGACATCAGCGAAGTCGAGCCGCTGGACGCGATCCTCAAGCGCTTCGATTCCGCCGGTATTTCCCTGGGCGCCCTGTCGCCGGAAGCCCACGAAGCCCTGGCCGAAGCCATGAACCGCCTGGGTGCGCGTTCCAACTCCGGCGAAGGCGGTGAAGACCCGGCGCGTTACGGCACCATCAAAAGCTCGAAAATCAAGCAAGTGGCCACCGGCCGTTTTGGTGTGACCCCCGAATACCTGGTCAACGCCGAAGTGCTGCAGATCAAAGTGGCCCAGGGCGCCAAGCCCGGTGAGGGCGGCCAACTGCCGGGCGGCAAGGTCAACGGCCTGATCGCCAAACTGCGTTATGCCGTACCGGGCGTGACCCTGATTTCGCCGCCGCCGCACCACGACATCTATTCGATTGAAGACTTGTCGCAGCTGATTTTCGACTTGAAACAAGTCAACCCCCAGGCCCTGGTTTCCGTGAAACTGGTGGCCGAAGCGGGCGTGGGCACCATCGCTGCTGGCGTGGCCAAGGCTTATGCGGACCTGATCACCATCTCCGGCTACGACGGCGGCACGGGCGCATCGCCCCTGACCTCCATCAAATACGCTGGTGCACCGTGGGAACTGGGCCTGGCCGAAACCCACCAGACCCTGCGCGGCAACGACCTGCGCGGCAAAGTGCGGGTACAGACCGACGGCGGCCTGAAAACCGGCCTCGACGTGATCAAGGCCGCGATCCTCGGCGCCGAAAGCTTTGGCTTCGGCACCGCGCCCATGATCGCGCTGGGCTGCAAATACCTGCGCATCTGCCACCTGAACAACTGCGCCACCGGCGTGGCGACCCAGAACGAGAAGCTGCGCAAGGATCACTACATCGGCACCGTCGACATGGTGGTGAACTTCTTCACCTACGTCGCCGAAGAAACGCGTGAGTGGCTGGCCAAGCTGGGCGTGCGCTCGCTGCAAGAGCTGATCGGGCGGACCGACCTGCTGGAAGTCCTGCAAGGCCAGACCGCCAAGCAGCACCACCTGGACCTGACCCCGCTGCTGGGCAGCGACCACATCCCGGCCGACAAGCCTCAGTTCTGCGGCGTGGAGCGTAACCCGCCGTTCGACAAGGGCCTGCTCGCCGAGCAGATGGTCGACATCGCCGCCTCGTCGATCAACGACGCCAGCGGTGGTGAGTTCGCGCTGGATATCTGCAACTGCGACCGTTCGATCGGCGCACGCATCTCCGGCGAAATCGCGCGTAAGCACGGCAACCAAGGCATGGCCAAGGCGCCAATCACCTTCCGCTTCAAAGGCACGGCGGGTCAGAGCTTTGGCGTGTGGAACGCCGGCGGCCTGCACATGTACCTGGAAGGCGACGCCAACGACTACGTAGGCAAAGGCATGACCGGCGGCAAGCTGGTGATCGTTCCGCCGGTAGGCAGCGTCTACAAGACCCAGGAAAGCGCGATCATCGGCAACACCTGCCTGTACGGTGCCACTGGCGGCAAACTGTTCGCAGCCGGTACGGCGGGCGAGCGTTTTGCGGTGCGTAACTCCGGGGCCCACACCGTGGTGGAAGGCACGGGCGATCACTGCTGCGAGTACATGACCGGCGGTTTCGTCGCCGTTCTGGGCAAGACCGGTTACAACTTCGGTTCGGGCATGACCGGCGGTTTCGCCTACGTGCTCGACCAGGACAACACCTTTGTCGACAAGGTCAACCACGAGTTGGTCGAGATCCAGCGGATCAGCGGCGAAGCGATGGAATCCTACCGTAACCACTTGCAGCACGTGCTGGACGAGTACGTCGAGGAAACCGGCAGCGAATGGGGGCGTAACCTCGCCGAAAACCTTGACGATTACCTGCGCCGTTTCTGGCTGGTCAAGCCCAAGGCGGCCAACCTGAAATCGTTGCTTTCCAGCATCCGTGCCAACCCGCAGTGATATGCGCCTGAAGAGTTTGATGAGGTTTTAACATGGCTGAACGTCTGAATAACGACTTCCAGTTCATCGATGTCGGGCGCAAAGATCCGAAGAAGAAACTGTTGCGTCAACGCAAGAAAGAGTTCGTGGAAATCTACGAACCCTTCAAACCCCAGCACTCGGCCGACCAGGCCCACCGCTGCCTGGGGTGTGGCAACCCGTATTGCGAGTGGAAGTGCCCGGTGCACAACTTCATTCCCAACTGGCTCAAGTTGGTGGCCGAGGGCAACATCCTCGCCGCCGCCGAGCTGTCGCACCAGACCAACACCCTGCCGGAAGTGTGCGGCCGGGTGTGCCCGCAAGACCGTCTGTGCGAGGGGGCCTGCACCCTTAACGACGGCTTCGGCGCGGTCACTATCGGCTCGGTGGAGAAGTACATCACCGACACCGCGTTCGCCATGGGCTGGCGCCCGGACATGTCCAAGGTCAAGCCGACCGGCAAGCGCGTCGCCATCATCGGCGCGGGCCCGGCGGGCCTGGGCTGTGCCGACGTGCTGGTGCGGGGCGGCGTGACCCCGGTGGTGTTCGACAAGAACCCGGAAATCGGCGGCCTGCTGACCTTCGGTATTCCCGAGTTCAAGCTGGAAAAGACCGTCCTGAGCAACCGTCGCGAAGTGTTCACCGGCATGGGTATCGAGTTCCGTCTCAATACCGAAGTGGGCAAGGACGTGACCATGGAGCAACTGCTTGCCGAATACGACGCCGTGTTCATGGGCATGGGCACCTACACCTACATGAAAGGCGGCTTTGCCGGTGAGGACCTGCCGGGCGTGCATGACGCGCTGGACTTCCTGATCGCCAACGTCAACCGCAACCTGGGCTTTGAAAAGTCGCCGGAAGATTTCGTCGACATGAAAGGCAAAAAGGTTGTGGTGCTGGGCGGTGGCGACACCGCGATGGACTGCAACCGCACCTCGATTCGCCAGGGCGCCAAGGCCGTGACCTGTGCTTATCGCCGTGACGAAGCGAACATGCCGGGCTCGCGCAAAGAGGTGAAGAACGCCAAGGAAGAGGGCGTGAAATTCCTCTACAACCGCCAGCCAATCGCCATCGTGGGTGAGGACAAGGTCGAAGGCGTGAAAGTGGTCGAGACGCGCCTTGGCGAGCCCGACGCCCGTGGCCGTCGCAGCCCCGAGCCGATCCCGGGTTCCGAAGAGATCATCCCGGCCGACGCCGTGGTCATCGCTTTCGGCTTCCGCCCAAGCCCGGCGCCGTGGTTCGAGCAGTTCGACATCCAGACCGACAGCCAGGGCCGTGTAGTCGCCCCGGAGCAGGGCCAATACAAGCACCAGACCAGCAACCCGAAAATCTTCGCCGGTGGCGACATGGTGCGCGGGTCTGACCTGGTGGTAACCGCCATCTTCGAAGGCCGCAACGCCGCCGAAGGCATCCTGGACTACCTGCAGGTCTGATCACCTTTCACTCTGAAAGGCGATCAGTGGTCGCGGCTGGAGTATGACGGCCTGCTGCGACAAATCGACCCGATAGATAAAAGGCACGGCTCATCCCGTGCCTTTTACGTCGCGCTCTGAGAAAATGCCCGCACTTTTTTTGCGGATGCCGACATGACTGCCCTCAAGAACGACCGTTTCCTTCGTGCCCTGCTCAAGCAACCCGTAGACGTCACGCCCGTGTGGATGATGCGTCAAGCCGGTCGCTACCTGCCGGAATACCGCGCCAGCCGCGCCCATGCAGGCGACTTCATGAGCCTGTGCATGAACCCGGAATTCGCTTGCGAAGTCACGCTGCAACCGTTGGACCGCTACCCGCAACTGGACGCGGCCATCCTGTTTTCCGACATCCTGACCATCCCCGATGCGATGGGCCAAGGCCTGTACTTTGAAACCGGCGAAGGCCCGCGTTTCAAGAAAGTCGTCAGCACCCTGGCCGACATCGAAGCCTTGCCGATTCCCGATCCGCACAAGGACCTGGGCTACGTCATGAACGCGGTCAGCACCATCCGCCGCGAACTCAACGGCCGCGTGCCGCTGATCGGTTTCTCCGGCAGCCCCTGGACCCTGGCCACCTACATGGTCGAAGGCGGCTCGTCCAAGGACTTTCGCAAGACCAAGGCCATGCTCTACGACAACCCGCAGGCCATGCACCTGTTGTTGGACAAGCTGGCGCAGTCGGTGACGTCCTACCTTAACGGCCAGATCCAGGCCGGCGCGCAAGCCGTGCAGATCTTCGACACCTGGGGCGGTAGCCTGTCGGCGGCGGCCTACCAGGAATTTTCCCTGGCCTACATGCGCAAAATCGTCAGCGGCCTGATCCGCGAGCACGAAGGCCGCAAGGTGCCGGTGATCCTGTTCACCAAAAACGGCGGCCTGTGGCTGGAAAGCATTGCCGATGTCGGCGCCGATGCACTCGGCCTGGACTGGACCTGCGACCTGGGCGACGCCCGCCGCCGTGTCGGCAACCAGGTGGCGCTGCAAGGCAACATGGACCCGACCGTGCTGTACGCCAAGCCGGAGGCCATCCGCGCCGAAGTCGGCCGTATCCTCGCCAGCTACGGCAAGGGCAGCGGGCACGTGTTCAACCTGGGTCACGGCATTACGCCGGAAGTCGACCCGGAGCACGCGGGCGCGTTCCTGCGGGCGGTGCATGAGTTGTCGGCGCAGTATCACGAGTGAGTGCAGCCCGTTAAAAAAACGCCCGGTCAATGCCGGGCGTTTTTAATTCATTTCAACCAGAGACATGCCCCGTTATGCCGAGGCCGTCATGAGGGCACTCAGGCCTTCGCCTCCTGCAACGGCGCCAGCTTCGCCAGCCTCAACGCCACCAGCAGCGCCCCAATCAGCAGCGCCACGATAAACCCGCCAATCCCGTTCCACCCGGCGAAATGCCAAAAGAACCCGCCCGCTGTACCGGCAATACTCGACCCCACGTAATAGGTGAACAGGTACAGCGACGACGCCTGCCCCTTGGCCTTCACCGCGCGCCGCCCGATCCAGCTGCTGGCCACCGAGTGCGCGCCGAAAAAGCCGAAGGTAAAGATCAGCATGCCGGGGGCCACCAGCCACAGTGGGGTGAACAGGGTCAGGGTGACCCCGACGAGCATCAGCACAATGGTGCCCCACAGCACGCGGCGGCGGCCGAGGCGGTCGGCCAGCGAGCCGATTTTCGCCGAGCTGTAGATGCCCGAGAGGTACACCAGCGACAAGAGGCCCACCACCGTCTGGCTCAGGTCGTACGGGGCGGCCAGCAAGCGGTAGCCGATGTAGTTGAACAGCGTGACAAAGCTGCCCATCAGCAAAAAGCCTTCCAGAAACAGCCACGGCAGGCCCGCGTCTTTAAAGTGCACGGTGAAGCCGTCCAGCAGGGTGCGTGGCTTGAGGCTGCTGGCGCGAAAGTTGCGCGATTCGGGGAGGATTTTCCAGAACACTGTCGCCGCCACCAGCGCCAGGGCACCGATGATCAGCATTGCGGTGTGCCAGCTCACGAAGTCGATCAGCACGCCGATGATCAACCGACCGCTCATGCCACCGATGGCATTGCCGCCGATGTACAGGCCCATGGCCAGGCCGATGTGCTGCGGGTGGATCTCTTCGCTCAGGTACGTCATCGCCACGGCCGCTAGGCCGCTCAAGGACAAGCCCACCAGCGCCCGCATCAGCAGGATCCCTTCCCAGCTCGGCATCAGGCCGCTGGCAATGGTGCAGAGTGCGGCGCTGAACAGCGCGGTGACCATGACCGGCTTGCGCCCCAGCGTGTCGGAAATCGGCCCGGTGATCAGTAGGCCGCAGGCGAGCATCGCCGTGGCCACCGACAGGATCAAGCTGCTCTGCGCCGCATTGATCGCGTATTCGTGAGACAGCGCCGGCATCATCGGTTGCACGCAATACAGCAACGCAAACGTGGCGAACCCCCCGGAAAACAGCGCCAGCACCGTGCGCATGAACATCGGCGTGCCTTTTTCGATGTACGGCGCGTTGAGTTGTGCCACCACCTCATCCAAAGCGGTGGGCGGGACGTGTTGCGCGGGTGCAGCGACAGCAGATTTCACGGGGGACCTCGGGGAGGAAAGGCTGCCAGGACAGGCAATGAAAAAAGAATATAGCTGGCTAACGATTCTTTCCAATATATTATTCGACCTATTTGATAGCTTTTACGACCTAATGAGGTGTGCATGGAATTGCGCCATCTGCGTTACTTCATCGCCGTGGCTGAAGAGCTGCACTTTGGCCGCGCCGCCCAGGTGCTGGGCATCTCGCAACCGCCGCTGAGCCAGCAGATTCAGGCGCTGGAACACCAGTTGGGCGCGCGGTTGTTCGAGCGCACCAACCGTCGGGTCGAGCTGAGCGAGGCGGGAAGGCTGTTCCTGCAAGAGGCGCGGCTGGTGCTGGCGCAGGTGGACAAGGCGGCAGACGTGGCACGCCGGGCGCAGTTGGGAGAGCTGGGGGAACTGAAGATCGGCTTCACCTCTTCGGCGCCGTTCAACGCCAGCATCCCACAGGCGATCTTCGCGTTTCGCCAGGCGTTCCCGGCGGTGCATTTGAACCTGGAAGAAATGAGCAGTACCGGTGTCGCCGAGTCCTTGGTGGACGAGTCGATCCAGGTGGGCCTGATGCGCCCGTTGCCCTTGCCCGATTCATTGAACGTGGTGGAGCTGATGCGCGAGCCGTTGGTCGCCGTGCTCAGTGCGGGCCACCCGTTGGTGGAAGGCAGCGAGCGCGGTTTATTCATGGCGCAATTGGCCGAAGAACCCTTCGTGTTTTTCCCGCGCACTTACGGCAGTGGTTTGTATGCGCAATTGCTGAACCTGGCCCGGGATGCGGGGTTTAGCCCGCGCTTCGCGCAGGAGGCGGGGGAGGCGATGACCATCATCGGCCTGGTAGCGGCAGGGTTGGGCGTGTCGGTGCTGCCCGCGTCGTACCAGCGCATCCGGATCGATGGCGTGGTTTACCGCACGCTGCTGGATGAAGAGGCGATGACGGCGGTCTGGCTGGTGCAGCGCAAGGGGCGGCAATCGCCCATGGCGCGGGCCTTTGTCGAGTTGTTGACGCGTAAGGTGGTCGCCTGAAGCGTTGATTTTTTGAGTGCGTATGTAGGATTGCGCTTATCAAGACGCAGGACAGCGACGAACAAGGTAGCGAATGAGCGCTTTTGCCCTCTACACTCGATGACTCATAGACACACGGAGGTTTTTCCATGCGGCGCGTGGTGTTCAACCAAAAAGGCGGTGTCGGCAAGTCCAGCATTGCCTGCAACCTGGCGGCGGTCAGCGCCAGCGAAGGCTATCGAACCCTGTTGGTCGACCTTGACGCTCAGGCCAACTCGACTCAGTACCTCACCGGGCTGACCGGCAGCGATATCCCCATGGGCATTGCCGATTTCTTCAAGCAGACCCTGTCGTCCGGGCCGTTCTCGAAGAAAAACCAGGTGGATATCTACGAAACCCCGTTCGACAACTTGCACGTCATCACGGCCACGCCTGAGCTGGCAGACCTGCAGCCCAAGCTTGAAGCCAAGCACAAGATCAACAAGCTGCGAAAGCTGCTGGATGAGTTGAGTGAGGATTACGACCGGATCTACCTGGACACCCCGCCCGCCCTGAACTTTTATGCGGTTTCGGCGTTGATCGCGGCAGACCGTGTGTTGATCCCCTTCGATTGCGACAGCTTCTCGCGCCAGGCGCTGTATGGCCTGATGGCCGAGATCGACGAGTTGAAAGATGACCACAACGAAGGCCTGGAAGTGGAAGGGATCGTGGTCAACCAGTTCCAGGCCCGGGCCAGCCTGCCGCAGCAAATGCTCGACGAGTTGATCGCCGAAGGTTTGCCGGTGCTGCCGGTGTACCTGGGCAGCTCGGTGCGCATGCGCGAGTCGCACCAGGCGAGCAAACCGCTAATTCACCTGGACCCCAAGCACAAGCTGACCTTGCAGTTTGTGGAGCTGCATAACCTGCTGGAAAACGCCTGACCTTTACGGGAGCGGGCGAATCAGCGCCCGCTCATCGGGTCAAATCCCTTGGCTGCGCAGCCAGCCCATCAATTGCGGCAACGCAAACGCGCCGCTCTGGCGCGCCACTTCACGGCCGTTCTTGAACAGAATCAGGCTGGGAATCGAACGAATCCGCAACTGCGCCGACAACGACTGATTGGCCTCGCTGTCCAGCTTGGCCAACCGGCACCGGCCCGCCAACTGCCCGGCCGCCTGTTCAAACACCGGTGCAAACGACTTGCACGGCCCGCACCAGTCGGCCCATACATCCACCAGCAGCGGCAAGTCGCCCTTGATCTGGCTGGCGTAGTCACCCTGTTTCAAGTCAAAGGACGTGCTCAGCAGCACCGGCTGCTTGCACCGCCCACACTTGGGCGCATCCCCCAGGCGTTCGCCGGGGATGCGGTTTAGCCCGTTGCAATGGGGGCAGGGGATAACAAGGGGGGTGGACATGGGAAAGGATCCTTCGGGTGGCCAATAGCTTCTATTTGGCGTTGGGGCGTTGATTTATCAAGGCCTCACCGGGTGACTCATGCGCTCACAGTCTGGCAGGAGCCGATCTTGCCTTGAGTGCCTAGGCTGTTGAGGCCCGTTTTAAAAGACGCCGTTGGTCAGTGCGCAAATATCGCAATTTGCGATGCTCGGGTTTCGGGATTAACCTTCACAGTACGATGCGATAAGGATGTTGCATGCGAGTCATCAGCGAAAAAAGGATTTGGCAAGCCAAGGAGAAATGGCCCCGTGCGTCAACGGCGTTGGATGAGTGGTATCGCCGGGTGAAGCGCAACAGCCCCGACGATTTCGCTTCGATGAAGGGCATGTTTCCCGCGACAGATAAGGTGGGACCTTTCCATGTGTTCGATATCGGGGGCAACAAGCTGAGGCTGATCGCCGTGGTGCACTATCAGGCGCAGCGAATTTATATCAAGTACCTGCTGGATCATCGTGAATATGAGCAAGGTAAATGGAAGGAAACCCACAGATGAGCGCACTCATCAGGCAGGCCGCTGAACACTGGCAATTTGTATCCGCGCTGCTGCGTAAACCTAAAAGCGAGGCGGACTACGATGAGCTGGTCAACGCCCTTGACGAGCTTCTGGAACTGATCGGCGAAGACGAGTCCAGCCCTCTCATGAGTCTGGTGGATATTCTCAGTGACTGGATCGAGGCCTACGACCGCGAGCATCGGCCAATGCCGGTCGTCAGTGGTGTAGAGGTGCTACGCGCCTTGCTGCGTGAGCACGGTTTGACGCAAAGCGACCTGCCCGGCGTGGGGACCCAGTCGGTGGTGTCAGAGATCTTGAGCGGTAAACGCCAGCTCAACGTGCGGCAAATTCGCTGGCTGGCGGAGCGTTTCGGGCTTAGCGTGGAAACCTTTATCTAGCAGCCCCTACGACGAACAACTGATCTCCAGATGCTTGCCCCAATCCGGCGGCCGCTGCGCGTAGCGTTCCATCCCGGGTTGTTCCTCGAACGGTTTGCTCAGCACTTCATGCAACCGGCGTACTTCGCTGTAGTCGCCTGATTCGGCCGCGGTGATGGCGTTCTGCGCCAAATAGTTGCGCAGGATGTAGAGCGGATTCACCGCGTGCATGCGCGCGCGGCGGTGTGTTTGGGTGGCGGTGCCATCGCGCTCGGTACGGGCGGTGTACTGCTGGGCCCAGGCATCGAAGCCTTGGAGGTCGACAAAGTCATCGCGCAAACGCGCCACGGCCTGCGCAGCGGGTTCGTCCCCCAGCGTTCGGAAAAACAGCGTGTAGTCGACGGCGCTGTTCTGCATCAACTTGAGCAGTTGCTCGACCAGCGCCTGGTCGTCGTCTTCGGCGGTGGTGAAGCCCAGGCGGCGGCGCATCAGGTCCAGGTAATGGGCCTGGAACAGCGGCAGGTACAGGCCGAGGGTTTCGCGCAGGGCCTCGACGCTGATAAACGGCGTGAGGGCCTGGGCCAGCGCGCTGAGGTTCCATTGGCCGATCGGCACCTAGTTGCTGAAGGAATAACGGCCTTCGTGGTCCGAATGGTTGCAGATGAAATGCGCGTCGAAATCATCCAGAAACGCAAACGGCCCGAAGTCGAAGGTGATGCCCAATATCGACAGGTTGTCAGTGTTCATCACCCCGTGACAAAACCCGTAGGCCTGCCATTTGGCGATCAGCTCGGCATTGCGCTCCACGATTTCGCGAAACATCGCCAGGTACGGTTCGGGCTGTTCCAGGCATTCGGCAAAGTGCAGTGACAGCACATGCTCGGCCAGTTGCTTTTGCAGCTCGGGCTTTTTGGTGTAGTAAAAATATTCGAAATGGCCAAAGCGGACATGGCTCTGGGCCAGCCGCAGCACCATGGCGGCCCGTTCCTGTTTTTCACGCCATACCTGTGTGCTCGAGCCGATCACGCAGGCGGCGCGGCTGCTGGGAATGCCCAGTGCATGCAGCGCCTCGGACGCCAGGAACTCACGAATCGAGGACCGCAACACCGCCCGCCCGTCGCCCATGCGTGAATACGGGGTTTGCCCGGCGCCCTTGAGGTGCAGGTCCCAATGCTCACCGGCGGCGTTGTACACCTCGCCCAGCAACAAGCCCCGGCCATCGCCGAGTTGCGGGTTGTAGGAACCAAATTGATGCCCTGAATACACCATCGCCCGGGGCTCGGCCTCTGCCCACAGCTTGTGCCCGCTGAACAGCTCGGCGAACACGGGCGTTTCGGCCACCGCCGGGTCCAGGTCCAGCAGCGCCATGGCCGCAGGGCTTGCCACCACCAGGCGCGGCTCGTCGATGGGCTCGGGCAGGACGTGGGTTGAGAAACCGTCGCCCAGGCGGGCGAAGCGGTTGTCGAAGGTCAGTTCGTCGAGGGCTTTCAACGGCCATCTCCAGCAGAATGTCCGAGCATTCTGCTGGGGATAGCGCGTTTAGTCGAGTTTGCCGGGGGCATCGTTGGCCGGCTTGGGCGGGCCGTCCACTTCCACCAGCTTGTATTCCTGGCCGTGCAGGTTCTTGAGGTACACCTCCATCTGCCGGAACGAGATGTTGATGTGATGGTTCTTGAACTCGCGGTTGATGAAGCGGTTGACCTCGTCGATCACCGGGTTGCGGTCGCCCAGGTCACGCACGTGCATGCGCAGTTCGTGGTCCAGGGTGCTCTCACCGAAGTTGAGGAAGTACACGTGGGGTTCCGGTTCTTTCAACACGCGCGGGTTTTCTCGGGCGGCCTTGAGTAACAATTCCTTCACTAGGTCCAGGTCGGAGCCGTAGTCCACGCCGAGTTTGAGGGTGACCCGCGTGATGGTGTCGGTCAGCGACCAGTTGATGAGCTGCCCGGTGATAAACGTCTTGTTCGGGACAATGATGTCCTTGCGATCGAAGTCGGTGATGGTGGTGGCGCGGATGCGAATCTTGCTCACCGTGCCCGACAGGTTGCCGATGGTGATGGTGTCGCCGATGCGCACCGGGCGCTCGAACAGGATCATGATGCCGGAGATAAAGTTGGCGAAGATCTCCTGCATCCCGAAGCCCAACCCCACTGACAGCGCCGCCACCAGCCACTGCAACTTGTCCCAGCTCACGCCCAGGGTAGACAGCGTGGACACAAAACCGACCCCGGCGATCACGTAGGACAGCAACGTGGTCGTGGCATAGGCGCTGCCCTGCGCCAGGTCGAGTTTGGACAGCACCAGCACTTCCAGCAGGCCCGGCAAGTTGCGCGCCAGGGCAAAGGTGATGCCGACAATGATCGAGGCGCCCAGCAAGTCGCCGATGCTGATCGGCACCATGCTGATGTTGGCGCCGGTGCCGCTGGTGTATTCGTAGAGGGTCACGTTGTCCAGGTACGAGAACACCGTGATCAGGTCTTTCCACACCCAGTACAGCGCCGCGATAAAGCCACCGAGCAGGGCCAGGCGGATCAGGCGCAGGGACTGTTCGTTGACCTTTTCGATGTCCAGGGTCGGCTCTTCGATCACCGCTTCGCCGTCACCGGCTTCCTTGGCGGCCTGGCGCTTGGCCAGGGCGCGCGAATAAGCCAGGCGCCGCGCCGCCACGCTCAGGCCGCGAACAAAGGTGGCCTCGATCACCAGCCAGAACATCAGCAGGTACAAGGTGTTGATCAGCCGGTCGCTGAGCTTGAGCGCGGTGTAGTAGTAGCCAAAACACACGGCGATAAACAGCGCGATGGGCAACGCGGTGAACACCAGGCCCACGGCCTTGCGAAACAGCGAGGCTTTTTCATGGGTCGGGCTGTTGAGCAGCAAACGCCCCAGCAGCCAGGCCATCAAGGCGTAGCAGGTCAGCACCACGCCGATGCCGAGCACATCGTCTGACAGCGCCGCCGGTTGATGCTCGGCAATCGCCACCACGGCCACCAGGGCCAGCACCACCAGCCCGAGCTTGCGCACCCAGCCCTGGAGAAATTCGACCTGGGGTTTTTCCCAGCGAAAATGCAGCTCGGCCACGCCGCCGGGCGCCAGGATCCGGTAGGCGGTGTAGAACACCATCCACGCCTGGGCGATTTGCAGCAGGGCCGCGCCGAGGTTGGCGTTTTGCCCGCGGGCGTCGATCTGCAGCGCATAGCCGCACAAGGCCAGGCCCAGCGCCACCGGCATTGCCAGCAGGATGTTCACCAGGATCGCCACTGGCGTGTGCCATTGGCTGTCGCGCTTGAAGTGGCCGATGTCCAGGTGGATTTTTTTCAGTCGCTCGTACAGCGCGTTGCGCCGCCACAGCAAGGCGCCGATCAGCAACAGCAGTGGCAAAAACAGCAGCGGGCGCTGGGTGAGGCCGTCATACAGCTCGCTGACGCTGGACACCCACGGCAGCGTGGTGACCTGCTTGCTCAGGTGCGCCGGGACGGTTTCCAGCCACTCGGTGTCCAGCGGTTTGTTGCTGGGAATCCAGAACATCTGCTCGTCCAGCGTGGCGCGCAGGGCCGTCGCGGTGCTGAGCAGTTGCTTCTGGTTCAGTTGCAGGGTGATGGACTCGTTAAGCAGCGCGCTCAGCTCCCGGCTCAGGCGCTCGAGCAGGTCGCTGCGGGTGATCGCCAGTTCCAGCAGGGTGCGCCGCAGCGGTGGCGTGACCTGGTCGGCGGGCTGGGTGGCCAGCAGGTTGTCGACGTAGGTGCCGGGGGTGCTGATCAGTTCGCGCTGCTGGTTGACCTCAAACTGGTACAGGCGAATGTTGGCGATGTCGTCCGCCAGGTCGCGGTCCACGATCAGGCGGGGCAGAGCCTGTTTCTGCTTGTAGAGGATCTTGGACAGCAACAGGCTGCCGCGCAGCACGTTGATCTGCTCGTCCAGGGCCGAGTCGCTTTGGGTCACGCTGTCGAGCTGTTGCTTGGTCTGCAGGTTTTTCTGGGTCAGCTCGTTGAGCCGGTCGGTGCTTTTAAGCAAATAGTCGGAGAGCTTCAGGTTGGCCGCGCTTTCCGTGGCCAACAGGCTGCTGCCCCCGGCTTTTTGGGCTTCGATGGACTGCTGGGTCACGGTTTCCTGGGACTGGGCCAGGCGTTTCTGGTTGATCAGGGTTTGCAGGTCCTGGATTTCCTGCTCCAGGCGCGTGGTTTTTTCCAGGACCAGGTCGTGCTGGCTGTTGCCCAGGTCTTGCAACTGGCTGTTGCCGGCCAGCTCCTGGCGGCGCAGCGGGATCAAGGCGTTCAGGGCGGCAAGCTCGGCGTTGAGCTGGTTGCGCTGGTCGCCGCCCAGGGTCTTGCCGTTGTCTTTACCCGTCTTGAGGGTGGCGTTGATCTGCTGGATGCGGGTCTGGCTGTTGCTGATTTCGGTCTGGGCGCGCTCGGGGCGGGTCTGGGCGGCGATGGTCAGGCTGTTGGCGTCGGCCAGTTCCTTTTGCAGGTCGCCCTGCTGGGTGGTGCGCTGCACCAGCAGTTGTTCGAGTTGCGGCACCGGCAGGTTGGCGTAGCGTTGCTCCACCGGGACCACCTTGGTGGCCTTGAGCCGCACCAGCTCGCGCTGGTTTTCCGCTGTCTGGCGGGGCGCGTCGTCCAGTTGGCGCTTGAGGTCGACCAGGCGCTGCTGGTAATCCTGTTGGTTGCCCAGGTACGTCAGGGTCTGCTGCAAGAGGGTTTGCAGCGCCTTCATGTCGACATCGGCCAGTTTACGGTCGGGCAGTTTGTCCAGGGTTTGCTGGACAGACTCGGCGCTCGGCGGGTCGGCGGCCTGTACGGTGCCGACACAGAGACTCAGGCCCAGCAGGGCAGTGGCTAAAAAAGTGCGCAGGATTGTCATAGAGACCGGTCGAACAAAATGTAGAAGGTGGGGGCGCCTGGCGTCGAATGCGCCGTCGCCCCGCAGTTTAGAGGAAGAGCCCGGGGCCCGGGCGACTTCCTTCGGGGAATCTGACGCCGACTTTGCCGATCTTGTTCCCGTCCATGACCGCGACGGTCCAGATGGTGTTGTTCCATTCCACCTGGTCGCCGACGATCGGGGCGCCGCCGACTTTCTGGGCGATGAAGGTGCTCAGCGGCAGATCCGCGTCCACGCCTTCAAGCTTGAGGCCGTACAACGCCGACACCGCACCCAGTTGCGCGTCGCCTTCGAGTACAAAGTCGCCGAAGAAGCGCAGGTCCAGGCCCCGCTGCGGCGCCTGGCTGAACAGTTTGCCCAGGGCCGGCAGGTTGTGTTCATGGCCGATCACGCACAGCAGGTCGTCGACCTCCAGCACCGTACTACCCGACGGATGGAGCAGTTGCTGGCCACGAAACAGCGCCGCGATCCGCGTGCCTTCGGGCATTTTCAGTTCGCGCAGGGCGGCGCCGATGCACCATTTTTCCGCGCCCAGGCGGTAGACGAACAGCTCCCACTCACTGGTGACGTGCACTTCCAGGGCCGCCCGGGAAATGGGCGCAGGCTCCGGCGGCACCGTCACTTTGAGCAGCTTGGCGACCCACGGCAGGCTTGTGCCTTGCACCAGCAGTGAGACCAGCACGATAAAAAACGCGAGGTTGAAGTACAGCTGCGCATGGGGCAGCCCGGCCATCAGCGGGAACACCGCCAGAATGATCGGCACCGCGCCGCGCAGGCCCACCCAGGCGATAAAGGCTTTTTCGCGCCCGTGGAACGCCTTGAACGGCAACAGCCCGGCGGCCACCGACAGCGGCCGCGCCACCAGAATCATCCACAGCGCCAGGCCCAGGGCGGGCAGGGCGATGGGCAGCAAGTCATGCGGGGTGACCAGCAGGCCCAGCACTAGGAACATGCCGATCTGCGCCAGCCACGCCATGCCGTCGAGCATGTGCAGGATGCCGTGGCGGCTGCGCACCGGGCGGTTGCCCACCACCAGGCCACACAAATACACCGCCAAAAAGCCGCTGCCGTGCAGGGCGTTGGTCAGCGCAAATACCACCAGGCCACCGGCGATCACCAGGATCGGGTACAGGCCGTTGGCCAGGTTGATACGGTTGACCATCTGCAACATCAGCCAGCCGCCGCCCAGGCCGATGAAGCCACCAATGCCGAACTCGCGGATCAGGTGCGTCAACAGGCTCCAGTGCAGGCCGGTCTGGCCGCTGGCGAGCATGTCGATCAGGGTCACGGTGAGAAACACCGCCATCGGGTCGTTGCTGCCGGACTCGATTTCAAGGCTGGCGCTGACCCGTTCGTTCAGGCCCTTGCCGCCCAGCAGCGAGAACACCGCGGCCGCGTCCGTGGAGCCGACAATGGCGCCGATCAGCAGGCCTTGAATGATGTTCAGGTCAAACAGCCACGCCGCCGCCATGCCGGTGAGGCCCGTGGTGATCAGCACCCCCACCGTGGCCAGCGACAACGCGGGCCAGAGTGCCACGCGGAAACTCGCCACCCGCGTGCGCAGGCCGCCGTCGAGCAGAATCACCGCCAGTGCAAGGTTGCCTACCAGGTAAGCCGTGGGGTAGTTGTCAAAGATAATGCCGCCGCCATCGACGCCCGCCACCATGCCCACGGCCAGGATAATCACCAGGATGGGGATGCCCAGGCGGGACGACAGGGAGCTCACCAGAATGCTTGCACCTACCAGCAACGCGCCGATCAAGAACAGGCTGTTGATGGTCGTCGCATTCAAAGGCAGTACTCCATGAGCAGGGAAGACGAGGCGCAGAGTGACCATGCAGTCTGCGTGCCAGCGATTCTAACCTGTTGAATTGTGGTGCTGTCAAAAAGGATTTTGCGCGTCGGCGTGTGCCGATGCCCTGTGTGGATTGGGGCACGCAAGGCGCCAGGGGCGAGCGAACCCGCCCGCTCCCTGCGCGCTGTTGCCACGGGTTAGAGGCGAAAGCGGCCCACCATCCCGTTCAGGTCCACCGCCAGGCGTGACAGCTCGTTGCTCGCCGAGCTGGTCTGGCTCGCGCCCGTGGCCGATTGCACCGACAGGTCGCGGATGTTCACCAGGTTGCGGTCCACTTCCCGCGCGACCTGGGCCTGTTCTTCCGCTGCGCTGGCGATCACCAGGTTGAGCTCGTTGATCTCGACCACCGCTGTATTGATAGTCTCCAGCGACAAGCCCGCACCCTTGGCGATGTTCAGCGTCGATTCCGCCCGTTCGGTGCTGTTGCGCATCGAGTCCACCGCGTGTTCGGTGCCCTCCTGGATGCTGGCGATCATCCGTTCGATCTCGCGGGTCGACTGCTGCGTGCGATGGGCCAGTGCGCGCACTTCGTCGGCCACCACGGCAAACCCTCGCCCGGCTTCCCCGGCGCGAGCCGCTTCGATGGCGGCGTTCAAGGCCAGCAGGTTGGTCTGGTCGGCCAGGCCACGAATCACGTCCAGCACCTTGCCGATGTCCCGGGACTCGTCAGCCAGGTTGCCGATCAGCGTAGCCGTGGCCTGCACATCACTGCTCATGCGTTCGATGGCGCTGACGGTTTCCTGCACCAGGTCGCGCCCGTCGCCCGCCGACGCGGCGGCGTTGTGCGAGGCCTCAGAGGTGCTGACCGCATTGCGGGCCACTTCTTCCACGGCGCTGGTCATCTGGTTGACGGCGGTGGCGGCCTGCTCGATTTCGTTGTTTTGTTGGGTAAGGCCGCGTGCGCTCTCGTCGGTGACGGCGTTCAGTTCTTCGGCGGCCGAGGCCAATTGGGTGGCTGAGCCAGCGATGCGTTGCAGGGTGTCACGCAGTTTTTCCTGCATGTTGACCATGGCCTGCAGCAGGCGACCGGCTTCGTCGCTGCCGTCGACCTGGATCGGGCGGGTCAGGTCGCCCCCGGCAATGTCCTCGGCCGCCTCCAGCGCCCGTGCGATGGGCTGGGTGATGCTGCGGGTCAGCAACCAGGCGAACAGCACCGTCAGTGCCGTGGCGATCGACAACAGCGCGACCACCATCTTGAACGCCAGGTCGTACTGGGCTTCAGCCTGCTGGTTAGTGGTGGTGGCCACCCGGTTATTGATCTCCAGCAAGCGGTTGAGCACCGTGTTGACCTGCTCGGAGTTGTTGAGCAGCTCGGTGTTGAGCAACGTGCGCAGCGCCTCCACCTGGCCTGCCTGCGACAGGCTCTTCATGCGGGCTTCAATCTGATGGTATTGGCCCAGCAGGCGCACGTATTCATCGTAGGCTGCGCGTTCTTCGCTGCCGTCGATCAACTTTTCATACGTGGCTTGGGCTGCGCGTATCTGTTGGTTGCGCAGGTCAAAGGCATCCAGGGTCTTTTGCTGCACATCGGGTTCGCGGTTGGTCAGCAAGCGGTAAGACAACACGCGCAGGCGCAGGGTCAGTTGGGTGAACTCGTCCAGGGCGCGGATGGCGGGCACGCTGCTCAGGGTGACGTCTTCGGTGGCGGCGCGAATTTTGCTCATCTGGTGCAAGGCGAACACACCGAGAAACAACATCAGCGCACCAATCAGCGCAAAGCCCAGGGAGGCCCGTGGCGCGATGTTCATATGACGAAGGGACATGTCGTGAATCCAGGGAGAAGCGCGATCCATGCGGGGTTCAGAGGGGGTGTACATGACTTATCGGTCATACGACTAAAGTCTTAAGCGGCTGCGCGCTTTTGTCGCATCAACAGGCGGGTTTGGCGGTTTCAGGAACCAGATCGCGATATTGCAGTCACTAAGGCTCCAAAGTGTGGCCTGACCCGTAAAATCAGGGCCGCGCGCCAGGATAACCCTGGCATCCGAGGTGAATTTTCTTTATCGTCACCGCCCTTTGAAAAAGCCCGAGAAATCAAAATGTTAGAAACATCTCTCAGCCAGCTGGAACAACTGGTCAGCGACCTGGTGCAGCAAAACCAGGACCTGCTGGGCATCCAGGAATCCCTCAAGGCCGAACTGGCCCGCGCCAAGGATGAAAACGACAGCCTGCAACTGACCCTGATGGAACAGGAAGAAAAGAACGGCGCCACGGCGGCGCGTATCCAGGCGTTGGTTGAGCGCGTGAGCGCAGGTCCTGTCGGCGCATGAACGAGGGGATAAAGGTCGTTTCGATTCTCGGAGAGGATTACTCGATCAAGGCGCCAGCTGGCGAAGACAACACGCTGATGAGCGCGGTGAACCTGCTCAAGGCCTCCCTGGCCACCACCAAGAAAAAGTACCCGACCCTGATCGGTGACAAGCTGTTGGTGCTGGCGGCGCTGAACCTGTGCGCCGAACAGATTGAAATGCAGCAGCGTCACCAGCAGGAACTCGACCGTTACCAAGAGCAAGTCAGCGCCACGGTCGATGTCATCTCCAAGGCGATCGGCCAGCCCTGATCGAGGGGTTAGAACCACTCGTCCTGCATGCCCAGGCACGTATCATCGCGTGTCTCCAGCAGGGACAGGTCATGATGGCAGCCCGGAATTTCCCAGGTCAGGAAGTACCGGGCGGCCTGCAGCTTGCCTTTATAGAAGGCCGCGTCCGCCGCATCACCGCGTGCCAGCCCTTCCTCGGCGCGAATCGCCTGCTCCAGCCAGCGCCAGCCAATCACCGTGTGCCCGAACACCTTCAGGTACAGCGCCGAGTTCGCCAGGCTGCTGCTGACGTTGCCGTGGGCCAGGTCCGTCAACAGACCGAGGGTGACGGATTGCAGGCGGGCCAGCAGTTTTTCCAGGGGTTCGCGCAAGCTATCCAGTGAGCTGTGGGCCTGTGCCCGTGCGCCCGTCATGGCGATCAGGCGGATCAACTGCTTGAGGCCCGCGCCGCCGTTTTGCGCCAGTTTGCGCCCCAGCAAGTCCAGCGACTGAATGCCGTGAGTGCCTTCGTGGATCGGGTTCAGGCGGTTGTCGCGGTAGTACTGCTCCACCGGGTATTCGCGGGTGTAGCCGTGGCCGCCGAGGATCTGGATCGCCAGTTCGTTAGCCTTTAAACAAAACTGCGAGGGCCAGGACTTGACCACCGGCGTGAGCAGGTCCAGCAACTCCTGGGCGTGTTCGCGCGCTTCCTCGTGTTCAAGGGTGGTGGTGTCGTCAAACAACCGCGCGGCGTACAGGCCCAGGTCGAAGGCGCCTTCCACGTAGGCCTTTTGCGTGAGCAACATGCGTTTGACGTCTGCGTGCTCGATGATCGCCACGGGGGCGGTGGCCGGGTCCTTGTTGTCTGGCAGCCGGCCTTGCGGGCGTTCGCGTGCGTAGGCCAGCGAGTACAGATAACCGGCATAGCCGAGCATGACCGCGCCCATGCCCACGCCGATGCGCGCCTCGTTCATCATCTGGAACATGCAGCTCAAGCCCTGGTGCGGCTTGCCCACCAGATACCCCACGCAGTTGCCGTTATCGCCGAAATTCAGCGCCGTGGACGTGGTGCCGCGCCAACCCATCTTGTGGAACAGCCCGGCCAGCAACACGTCATTGCGCTCGCCGAGGCTGCCGTCTGGGTTGACCAGGAATTTGGGCACGATAAACAGCGAAATGCCCCTCACCCCGGCAGGTGCGCCGGGAAGCTTGGCCAGCACCATGTGCACGATGTTTTCCGACAGCGAGTGGTCGCCGCCCGAGATGAAAATCTTGTTGCCCTTGAGCCGATAGGTGCCGTCTGGCGCCGGTTCTGCGCGGGTCCGAATATCCGCCAGGGACGAGCCCGCATGCGGTTCGGTCAACGCCATGGTGCCGAAAAAACGGCCTTCGATCATCGGCTGCAGGAAGTCTTGCTTTTGCGCCTCGGTGCCAAAACTTTCGATCAGGTTGGCCGCGCCCATGGTCAGGAACGGGTAGGAGGCGGTGGCCGCGTTGGCCGACTGGAAGTGGGCAAAACAGGCTTGCGACAGTAGCGTGGGCAACTGCATGCCACCGGCTTCAAAGCTGCGGGCGGCGTTAAGAAAACCCGCTTGCAAAAACGCGTCCACGGCCGGTTTCACCTCGGGAATCAGCACGGCCTGGCCGTTCTCGTAGCGTGGCTCGTTTTCGTCGTGCTTGCGGTTGTGCGGGGCAAAGAACTTTTCGGCAAGGCTGCGCGCGGTGCCCAGGGCAGCGTCGAAGGTTTCCCGATTGTGTTCGGCAAACCGCTCGCGCTGGGTCAGGCCCTCGGCATCGAGAACTTCGTACAGCTCGAAAGCCAGATTGCGGGAACTGAGCAGCGTCTCGGACATGGCGGCCTACCTGTGTGGGAATAGGCCTGAGTCTAAGTGAGCTTATAGAGCAGGGGTAGGAAGATTGATGAACCTTATGGAGGGGTAGAAGAGAGCGGCACGCTTCAAGCGACCCGCAAAAGCCCCGTGGCTCTTACTGGCTGCTTGAAGCGTGCGCCAACCCCTAGCCGATCGTCATCAGGCTGGCGTTACCGCCCGCCGCGGCGGTGTTGACGCTCAGCGCCCGCTCGATCACCAGGCGTTCCAGCGCAATCGCCGTTTCGCCCGCTGACAAGCCTTGCACCCCGACAATCGCGCCGCTGCGCTTGGCCACTTGCTGGCACACCCCACGCAGTTGATCGGAGTCGCCGTGGTGCAGGACGGCGTCGAAGACCACCTCGTCGCGGGTCCAGTCGGCCACGCGCTGGATTTTCGCCTGAATGTCCTTGGGCAGGCGTGTGAACACGGCCTTGCTCACGTCTGTTTCCGGCCACACCGCCGAGCTGCCGACGGCCAGTACGGCGGCCAGTTGCACCAGCAGGTCGGCTTGCGCGTCGGCCAGGCACAGTACGTGTTCGCGGGGCAGGATCGCGTAACTGTTGCGCTCGCCGGTCGGGCCGGCCAGGGCACGGGTCACGCCGCTTTGCGACTGGGCGGCGAACTGGGCGCACAAGGTGCTCAGGTCAGCCAGTTTGCTGCTGTCTGCCCAGGCTTTGAGGGCGCTCAGCGGTTGGCTCATGGCCTCGCGCAGGCGCACGTCCGGTGCTGCCAGTTTGTCGCCGCGGACGAAGGACTGTTCGATCGCGTCCGTAGGACGAGTGGACAGCAGGCGGTACAGGTACAACGGCCCACCGGCCTTGGGGCCAGTGCCCGACAGGCCTTCGCCGCCAAACGGCTGCACGCCCACCACAGCGCCGACGATGTTGCGGTTCACGTAGACGTTACCGGCATTGACGTTGTCCACCACCTTGGCGATGGTTTCGTCGATACGGGTGTGCACGCCCAGGGTCAGGCCGTAGCCCGAGCCGTTGATTTGCGCGATGAGCGAGTCCAGTTCCTTGCGCTTGTAGCGCACCACGTGCAGCACCGGGCCGAAAATCTCCCGTTGCAGTTCGTCGAAGCTTTCCAGCTCGATCAGGGTCGGCATCACGAAGGTGCCGCGCTTGACCTCGTCGCTGTCGGCAATCGCCACCTGGTACACGCTGCGCCCTTTGTCGCGCATGGCCTGGATGTGTGTGTCGATACCGGCCTTGGCTTCGGCGTCGATCACCGGGCCGATGTCCACCGACAGGCGTTCCGGGTTGCCGAGGCGGCATTCGGCCATCGCGCCCTTGAGCATTTCGATGACGCGGTCTGCCGAATCTTCCTGCAAGCACAGCACGCGCAGGGCCGAGCAACGCTGGCCAGCGCTGTCGAAGGCCGAGGACACCACGTCGATCACCACCTGTTCGGTGAGGGCCGACGAGTCGACGATCATCGCGTTCTGGCCGCCGGTTTCGGCGATCAGCGGGATCGGGCGGCCCTGGGTATCCAGGCGCCCGGCGATGTTGCGCTGCAGCAGGCGGGCCACGTCGGTGGAGCCGGTGAACATCACGCCTTTGACGCGCTCGTCGCCAACCAGGCGGGCACCCACGCTTTCGCCTTGGCCCGGCAGCAATTGCAGCACGCCTTCGGGAATGCCGGCTTCCAGCAGCAGGCGCACGGCCTGAGCCGCCACCAGCGGGGTTTGTTCGGCGGGTTTGGCCAGCACCGGGTTACCGGCGGCCAACGCTGCGGCGACCTGGCCGCTGAAGATCGCCAGCGGGAAGTTCCACGGGCTGATGCACACCACCGGGCCCAGTGGGCGGTGGGCGTCGTTGGTGAAATCGTGACGTGCCTGCACCGCGTAGTAGCGCAAAAAGTCCACGGCTTCACGCACTTCGGCGATGGCGTTGGCAAAGGTCTTGCCCGCTTCGCGAGCCAGCAGGCCCATCAGCGGCTGGATCTCGCCTTCCATCAGGTCGGCGGCGCGTTCCAGGATCGCGGCACGTTCGGCGGGCGGGGTGGCCTGCCAGATCGGCGCGGCCTTGAGGGCGCAGTGGATGGCGTTGTCGACGTCTTCGACAGTGGCTTCCTGTACATGGCCCACCACGTCGCGCAGGTCGGACGGGTTCAGCACCGGCACCGGGGTTGCGTCGCCCGCAGCGCAGCCGAGCATCGGCGCGGCTTTCCAGGGGGTGTTCGCGGTGGCCAGCAAGGCGCTGGACAGCGACGCCAGGCGGTGTTCGTTGGCCAGGTCAATGCCTGCGGAGTTGGCGCGGTCGCTGCCATACAGGTCACGCGGCAGGGGGATGCGCGGGTGCGGCAGGCCGAAGCCGCCCTCTACCGTGGCCATCTGCTCGATACTGGCCACCGGGTCGGCCACCAGTTCCTGAATGGAAATCGACTGGTCGGCGATACGGTTGACGAACGATGTATTCGCGCCGTTTTCCAGCAGGCGACGCACCAGGTACGCCAGCAGGGTTTCGTGGGTGCCCACCGGGGCATACACGCGGCACGGTCGGTTCAGCTTGCCGTCGGCGACTTTGCCCACCACTTGCTCATAGAGCGGCTCGCCCATGCCGTGCAGGCACTGGAACTCGTACTGGCCGGGGTAATAGTTCTGACCGGCAATGTGATAAATGGCCGACAGGGTGTGGGCGTTGTGCGTGGCGAACTGCGGATAGATGACTTCTGGCACCGAGAGCAGTTTGCGTGCGCAGGCGAGGTAGGAAACGTCGGTGTACACCTTGCGCGTGTACACCGGGTAGCCTTCCAGGCCTTCGACCTGGGCGCGCTTGATTTCGCTGTCCCAGTACGCGCCTTTCACCAGGCGGATCATCAGGCGGTGGCGGCTGCGGCGGGCCAGGTCGATGACATAGTCGATCACATACGGGCAACGCTTCTGGTACGCCTGGATCACAAACCCAATGCCGTTCCAGCCGGCCAGGCCCGGTTCAAAGCACAGGCGCTCGAGCAGGTCCAGAGACAGCTCCAGGCGGTCGGCTTCTTCGGCATCGATGTTCAGGCCGATGTCGTATTGCTTGGCCAGGAGGGTCAGCGACAGCAGGCGCGGGTACAACTCGTCCATCACGCGCTCGTACTGGGCGCGGCTGTAGCGCGGGTGCAAGGCCGAGAGCTTGATGGAAATGCCCGGGCCTTCATAAATCCCACGACCATGGGACGCTTTGCCGATGGAGTGGATGGCTTGTTCGTACGAGGCCAGGTACTTCTGCGCGTCGTGTTCGGTCAGGGCCGCTTCGCCCAGCATGTCGTAGGAATAGCGGAAGCCCTTGGCTTCGAACTTGCTGGCGTTGGCCAGGGCCTCGGCGATGGTTTCGCCGGTGACGAACTGCTCGCCCATCAGGCGCATGGCCATGTCGACGCCCTTGCGGATCATCGGCTCGCCGCTTTTGCCAATGATGCGGCTCAGGGACGACGTCAGCCCGGCTTCGTTGTGGGTGGCGACCAGTTTGCCGGTCAGCAACAGGCCCCAGGTGGCGGCGTTGACGAACAGCGACGGGCTGTTGCCCAGGTGCGGGTGCCAGTTGCCGGTGCTGATCTTGTCGCGGATCAACGCGTCACGGGTGCCCTTGTCCGGAATACGCAGCAACGCTTCGGCCAGGCACATCAGTGCGACGCCTTCCTGGGACGACAGCGAAAACTCCTGCAACAGGCCCTGAACGATGCCCGCACGGCCCCCAGCGCTCTTCTGGTTACGCAGTTTTTCGGCGATCGACGCGGCCAGCTTGTGGGTGGCCTCGGCCATCGGCGCGGGCAGGCGGGCCTGCTCGATCAGCATCGGCACCACTTCGGGCTCCGGGCGACGGTACGCGGCGGTGATGGCAGCGCGCAGCACCGATTGCGGCAGGATGCTTTCGGCGAACTCCAGGAAGCACTGGTGGACGTGGTCGGCGGGCACCTCGCCCGCATCGTCGGCGTCCTTGGTGCTCAAGCCGTTGAGTTCGTTGAGGGTTGCACCCCCCTCCAGTTTCTCCAGGTAATTGAAAATCGCCTGTTTGATCAACCAGTGCGGCGTGCGATCAATGGAGGCCGCGGCGGCTTTCAGGCGCTCGCGGGTCGGGTCGTCGAGTTTGACCCCAAGGGTGGTGGTAGCCATTTTTTATCCTCATGGGTGCCACTACCGAGTGGCATCTGCTGGCGCCAAGATTATCTGTGCGCCACAGGAGGTGCAACCGGGTGCAACCCGTTTTCTGCATGAAATTTCCGCGGCGGCGAGCGTGTTTAATCGATCGCGATCGTCTCGGCCGTTTATCCGCGCATTTGCTTCTGACTTTTGCCGTGCTTGCTCCGAAAAGGCGCAAAAACAGGCGTTTATCCGAAAAAATGTTTCAGGTGCAACTTATTCTCAATAAACGGTTGCACCTTGTTTAGTTTGTTGAATAGCATTCGCGGCCTAGGTGCAACCTTCATAAAAACAACGCCAGGACGCAACAATGAGCATAAGTAACCCCATCACGGTCACGTTTGTGATCTACATCGCTGCCATGGTGCTGATCGGCTTTATGGCCTATCGCGCCACCAACAACCTCTCCGACTACATCCTGGGCGGTCGCAGCCTGGGCAGCGTGGTCACTGCACTGTCGGCCGGCGCGTCGGACATGAGCGGCTGGTTGTTGATGGGCTTGCCCGGCGCCATCTATATGTCGGGCCTGTCGGAAAGCTGGATCGCCATCGGCCTGATCGCCGGTGCCTACCTGAACTGGCTGTTCGTGGCCGGCCGCCTGCGGGTGCAGACCGAGCACAACGGCGACGCGCTGACCTTGCCGGACTACTTCTCCAGCCGTTTTGAAGACAAGAGCGGCCTGCTGCGGATTATCTCGGCGGTGGTGATCCTGGTGTTCTTCACCATCTACTGCGCCTCGGGCATCGTGGCCGGGGCCCGTCTGTTTGAAAGTACCTTTGGCATGTCCTACGAGACGGCGCTGTGGGCCGGTGCTGCGGCGACCATTGCCTACACGTTTGTGGGCGGTTTCCTGGCGGTGAGCTGGACAGACACCGTACAAGCCACGCTGATGATCTTTGCCCTGCTGCTGACCCCGATCATCGTGCTGCTAGCCACCGGCGGCGTCGACACCACCTTTCTGGCGATCGAAGCGCAGAACCCCGACAACTTCAACATGCTCAAAAACACCACCTTCATCGGCATCATTTCGCTGATGGGCTGGGGCCTGGGCTACTTTGGCCAACCGCACATCCTGGCGCGCTTCATGGCGGCGGACTCGGTGAAGTCGATCGCCAACGCCCGGCGCATCTCCATGACCTGGATGATCCTGTGCCTGGGCGGCACGGTGGCGGTGGGCTTCTTTGGCATCGCCTACTTCTCGGCGCACCCGGACGTTGCCGGCCCCGTGACCGAGAACCACGAGCGCGTGTTCATCGAACTGGCCAAGTTGCTGTTCAACCCGTGGATCGCAGGGGTGTTGCTGTCGGCCATCCTGGCGGCCGTGATGAGCACCCTGAGCTGCCAGTTGCTGGTGTGCTCCAGCGCCCTGACCGAAGACTTCTACAAAACCTTCCTGCGCAAAAACGCTTCCCAGCGTGAACTGGTGTGGGTCGGCCGCTTGATGGTGCTGCTGGTGGCGTTGATCGCCATCGTCATGGCCGCCAACCCGGAAAACCGCGTATTGGGCCTGGTGAGCTACGCCTGGGCGGGTTTTGGTGCGGCGTTCGGGCCGGTGGTGCTGATTTCTGTGCTGTGGAAAGGCATGACCCGCAACGGCGCTCTCGCCGGGATTGTGGTGGGCGCGGTCACCGTGATCGTGTGGAAACAGCTCAGCCTGCTGGGCCTGTACGAAATCATCCCGGGCTTCCTCTTCGCCAGCCTGGCGATTTATGGGGTGAGCAAGCTGGGCGCGCCGACGGCGGGGATGGTCAAGCGCTTCGATGCGGCAGAGCAGGACTACCACCTCAACAAGTAAGCGGCTGGCTCGCTGAGTCGAGTTGAAAACGGCCCGCGTCCGAGAGGATCGCGGGCCTTTTTTTGCGCGGTGATCAGGCGCGTTCAGCGTCTGGCTGATTGAGAAAAATCAGCACGCCCAGGATCGCCATATAAAACTTGAACGCGGCGTCCTGGCCATTCCACTGATGAGACTGCCACATCAGGAACCACTCGCCGCCAATCACCATAAAGCCGAAAAACCACACCACAAAACCTGCGGTCAGGCCGACGATCGCGCTTTTTTTGGCGCGGTTGAACTCGGCGCTGCTGGCGTTTCGCGTGCGCCACAAGGCCAGTGCGCCACGGGCCAGCAACACGGCGGTCAGCCCTTCACCGGCGATGATCAGCCAGTACCCGGCGTGCCACAGCCAGGGCGTGGTGATGGCACGGTACAGGGCGGCGTTGCCGGGAAACGTGGTGTCCATGCTCAGCACGTGCTTGACGAAGGCGAAGTTGGAGCCGTAGTCGCTGATGTTGCTAAAGGTGACGAGCGTGGCAAACGCTGCCAGGGCGAGGGTCAGGACGATTTTTGCGTAGCGGGTGGCCATTGTTTATCCGTTGTCGTGCCAGGAGGGGCGACAACGCTAGCACGCCGTTGAGGCGGCTTCGACAGGCGATACATGAAGAATGCGTACCGAATGATGTAGGTGCTTTCTGAATTTCTCGCTGCGTAGTCTGAGCGGTAAAACGCTGATGCAGAATCGGCGCCTCCGACACTCGCAGAGACGCACCGGATGCTCGCGCCCGCCCATCACAGTGCCTTTACCCTGACCCTCGACGGCCAGCCCAGCGACCTCAATGTGCTCGGGTTCAAAGGGGATGAGGCCATCAGCAAGCCCTATCTTTTTGAGCTTGAACTGGTGGGGGAGCGCGCCGACCTGGACCTGGAGCGCCTGCTGCATCGCCCGGCCTTCCTGGCTTTCGATACGCAGGGGCATGGCGTGCATGGCCATATATTGCGCATCGCCCAGGGCGCTTGCGGCAAGCGCCTGACCCGCTACACGGTCGGCCTGGTGCCTCGTCTGGCCTACCTTGAACACAGCCGGCACCAACGCATTTTCCAGCACAAAAGCGTGCCGCAGATTATCGCGCGGGTCCTGGAGGGGCACGGGATTGGCGCAGATGCCTATGTGTTTCGACTCAGCGGTGCGTATCCCGCGCGCGAGTACTGCGTGCAGTTTGGTGAAACCGACCTGGCCTTCGTCCAGCGGTTGTGCGCTGAGTTGGGCATTCACTATCACTTCCAGCACGCGCCGGATGGCCACCTCTTGGTGTTTGGCGACGACCAGACCTTCTTCGTCCGAGCAGAGCAGCCCATGCGCTACGCGCCCGACGCCGGGCTGGCCGCCGAGATGCCGGGCATCCAGCAATTCGTCGTGCAACTGGACACCCGTACGACGCAAGTGAACCTGCGGGACTACAACTTTCGCAAGCCACGCCTCACGCTTGAAAGCGCGGCGGCTCACACGCTGAGGCCGGTCCTGGAAGACCAGGGCTATCCCGGCCATTTCACCGACCGCACGCACGGCAAGCGCCTGGCGCAACGGGCGCTGGAGCGGCATCGCCGCGACTCTCGTCAAGCCCGGGGCAGTGGCGATCAGCCGGGGCTGGCCAGTGGCCGCTTCCTGCACCTGGCTGGGCACCCGCGCCAGGAATGGAATGACCTGTGGCTGGTGACAGCGGTTACGCACACAGGCTGGCAGCCCCAGGTGCTGGAAGAGTCTGCCGATGCAACGGTGAGCGACGACGTTGCCCAGGGCTATCACCATGAGTTTGTCGCAACACCCTGGGACGTGATCTTCCGCCCGGACTTGCCGGAGCCTCGCAAACCGATACCGGGCTTGCAGAACGCCGTCGTGACCGGGCCCGTGGACAGCGAAATTCATTGCGACGAGTACGGCCGGGTCAAGGTGCAACTGCCCTGGGACCGCGATGGCGACTACAACGAGCACTCCAGTTGCTGGCTGCGGGTGGCCAGTGGGTGGGCCCATGAGCGTTACGGCGCGGTGCTGATCCCGCGAGTGGGCATGGAAGTGCTGGTGGGTTTCGTCAACGGCGACATCGATACCCCCGTGGTGCTCGGTTGTCTGGCCAATGCGGCAACGCCGGTGCCGCTGGACCTGCCAGCAGACAAGACCCGCAGCGTCTTTCGCAGCCAAAGCAGCCCCGGCGGCGGGGGGTACAACGAGCTGCGTATCGAAGACCGCAAAGGCGCGGAAGAAATCTACCTGCGTGCCCAGCGCGACTGGACCCAGCACATCCTCAACGACCAGCACGTGCAGGTGGACAACCTGCGACGGGTGAGCGTGGGCGGGGAGTCCCGCCACGAGCTGCACGGTGAGGAACAGCGCACCACCCATGGCAACCGGCTCACCGTGCTCAACCAGGATGACCACCTCACCGTCGCCGGATCGCAACAGACCCTTGCCGGGCGCACCCTTCAGATGGGCGCCGGGCAAAACATCATCATCGATGCGGACGACAACGTGACCATTCAAGCGGGCGGCCAATGGATCACCCTCTCGGCAGGCGGCATTTTCAGCAGCACGCCGATCCAGGTCGGCGGCGCACCCGCTGCTGCGGCTACGCCGTTGATGCCCGGTGCATCGCAGGCGCTTCAAACGCCCCCGCCCGTTGCGCTGAGCGGCGCGCAACTGTACAGCCTCAAACGTAATGCGCCGTTTTGCGAAGTGTGCGAGCCATGTGAGGAGGGCCCGTGCGCGTTACCGCCTGCGGGCAACCCGCCTCGCACGGCCGCCGCACAACCCTCCAGCGTCGAGCCGGGGTTTCACATCGTGCAACACGCGATGTCGCGGGATGCGCTGGAAGCCTCACTGTTCGAGTCGCCCGCAACAGCGGTGCTGGAGCGCTTTCGCAGCCTCAACCCGCAGCTGACGCAACAGGTCCGGCCTGGGCAATTGGTGGTACTCAGCGATCCGCAAAACAGCCAGTGCACCCGTGAGGACGCCTTGCTGATGGAAGCCGCCAGAGCCGTGAACGCTGCGCTGGCGCCGCTGAGTGATGACGAAGCGGCGTTCATGGTCGAGCACCAAGAGGTGATCGGGGCGTTTTTGGCGCAGAGTTCAACTGCGGTGGGGGTGGGGTCGAGTATGGTTGCAAGTTATCTGACGCAGACCAAAGCGGCTTTGCAGGAACTTGAGGCTTTGCATGTGAAGACATTCAAAACGTACGGTAACCTACAAGGTGTCGAGTTCTTTACTAAAAGGCAGCAGTTGTTGGTGCGGTTGGATAATAGTCTCGGGCCGTTGGTGCGCAAAGGAATTGGAGTTGCCGAACATCCTAAACTAAAGCGTGCGTTGGGTATTTCCAGTCGCAGCCTTGTTCATCATTGGAGTAAAGCGGGAGTCTCAGGAGGGATTCCTGGGTATGCAACGCATATCAGGGGTGTTGTACGGGCGAGCAACTATATGAAAGCGGGTGGCTATGTTGGAATGGGGCTGTGAGCGGCAGCGTCGGCGTTTAAAGTTAAAGAGGTGTGCAGGGTTGAAAGCGAGGAGGCCTGCAAACGGGTTAAATACACTGAAAGTGGCGCTTTTACAGGCATGGCACTGGGCGGCGTTATCGGCGGTATGGGCAGCGTTGGCTTGTGTGCCGGAATTGGGCTGGGTACGGCTGGGGTGGGCGGGCTAGTGTGTGTCGTTGTGCTCACCGGTTTAGGAAGTGCAGTGGCCGGGAACGCACTTTCATCAGCGGGAGAAGGTTTTGGCGAACTTATTTATGAGGGCGTGCGGTGATGAGTCCTTTTGAAATGACATTTTTTATAATGACGCTAATCATGTTTTCGGGTTGCTTTTTTATTGTGGGTGTGTGGATTTATATCGTCTTTTTTAAAATAACCGAGGTGGTGGAGGGCTTGGGTAATTCATTGGCTATTCAAAAGTGGAGCGCTGTTTTAGAACTCGGGGTGTTTGGAAGGTTTTGTGTGTTGAGTGTGGTTTCTGCACTTTTTATTTTTCCAAAAAAATCAATAAAAAAGGGCGAGCTTGATGCGGAAGACTTCAGGAATTTTCCACGGTCATTACGGCTTTGGATTGCTGTCACGATGCGCTCGGCATTGGTGCTGTTGTATCCAGTGGGCATAGGTTTGAGTTACATGGCCACATTCATTGAAAAATGATTGGTTGAACTAAACGGCCCGCCGGATTTGGCGGCGTATCTGGCCGCCTAGCGGGCCTGAGCGACCGTTGCATATACGCCACCCGGCGTGCGCCCCTGCACCTTTGCCCGCGTAGAAGGTAAACTTCGCCCCCTGCGCAGGAGCAACCATGAACTATCGTCACGCCTTTCACGCCGGCAACCATGCCGATGTCTTCAAACACCTGACCTTGACCTGCCTCATCGCCCTGATGTCGCGCAAGGAGCAGCCGTTTGCCTATCTCGACACCCACGCCGGTATCGGTCTGTATGACCTGCAGGGCGACCAGGCCAACCGCACCGGTGAATACCTGGAAGGCATCGCGCGCCTGTGGGGCCTGGCCGACCTGCCGCCGCTCACCGCCGACTACATGCGTGTGCTGCACGAGATGAATCCGGATGGCCAATTGCGCTACTACCCAGGCTCGCCCGAGCTGGCGCGCCGCCTCACCCGGCCGCAGGACCGCGTGCTGCTCAACGAGAAACACCCCGAAGACGGCCTGCTGCTCAAGGACAACATGAAGGGCGACCGCCGGGTGAAGGTGCACCTGGGCGAAGGCTGGCACGTGCCGCGAGCGTTGCTGCCAGTGCCGGAAAAACGCGCATTGATGCTGATCGACCCGCCGTTCGAGAAGCTCGACGAAATGCAGCGCTGCGCCGCGTCCTTGAAGGAAGCGGTGGGCCGTATGCGTCAGACCGTGGCCGCGATCTGGTATCCGGTGAAAGACCAGCGCCTGCTGCGCCGGTTCTATCAGGACCTGGCGGGCACCGGCGCGCCTAAGTTGTTGCGGGTGGAATTGCTCGTGCATCCCCTGGACACGCCCAACACCCTGACCGGCTCGGGCCTGGCGATTGCCAACCCGCCGTGGGGCCTGGAGGAGCAATTGCGTGAGTTGCTGCCGTGGCTGTCCAAGCAGCTGGGCCAGACCCAGGGCGGCTGGCAGATGGATTGGCTGATCGCTGAATAAGCGTGAGCGTCCAGCGGCACGCTACAAGCGGGTGCCCACACTCGCTCTGACGTGCCGCTTGAAACGTGCGGTTCCTAGATCGGGCACGTCACGCCTGTGCCGCCGATCCCGCAATAGCCCTGCGGGTTTTTCGCCAGGTATTGCTGGTGATAGCCCTCGGCAAAGTACACCGTCGGCGATTCTTCGATTTCGGTGGTGATGGTGCCCAGCCCGGCCTTGGTCAGCTCGGCCTGATACGCCTGCGCGCTGGCCTGCGCTGCCGCCAGTTGCTCAGGTGTGGTGGCGTAGATCACCGAGCGGTACTGGCTGCCGATGTCATTGCCCTGGCGCATGCCCTGCGTCGGGTTGTGCAGTTCCCAGAACATTTTCAGCAGGTCTTCGTACTTGAGTTTGTCCTGGTCATACACCACCAGCACCACTTCGCTGTGGCCGGTCAGGCCCGAGCACACTTCTTCGTAAGTCGGGTTGGGCGTGAAGCCACCGGCGTAGCCCACGACCGTGCTGACCACGCCATCACGCTGCCAGAAGCGCCGTTCGGCCCCCCAGAAGCACCCCAGGCCAAAGATCGCAAAGCCCACGTCCTCAAAGAACGGGCCCAGCAACGGAACGTCATTGACGAAATGCTTTTCGGGCAGTGCCATCGGGGTTTCACGGCCGGGCAATGCTTGTTCTGCGGTAGGGAGCACGTTTTTGTTCACCAGGATTTCCGAGCGCAAGACCATGATCAGTCCTCTCGTCAGGTTGGGTTAGCGGTAAATAATCAGACAGCCAGTGTGCCTGAGTGTTACAGCGCTGTCAGGCGATTGGTCCGCGCGGGTAGCGCGCAAGCTTGTCCATCAGCGCAGAACCGGGGATCGGCCGGTCGAACAGGTAGCCCTGGCCGACGTCGCAACGGTGGCGGCGCAGGAACGCCAGCTGTTCGGCTGTCTCGATGCCTTCGGCCACCACCTTGAGCTTGAGGTTGTGGGCCATGGCGATCACCGCCGAGGTGATTTCCATGTCGTCCTGGTTGTCCGGGATCTCGTGGATAAAGCTGCGATCGATCTTGATGATGTCGATGGGGAATTTTTTCAAGTAACTGAGCGACGAATAGCCGGTGCCGAAGTCGTCCATGGCCAGGGTCAGGCCAAAACTTTTCAGCTGGTCCAGTTGCTGGCGGGTGTCTTCGGTAGCTTCCAGCAGCAACCCTTCGGTCAGCTCCAGTTCCAGCAGGTTGGCCGGCAGTTGTTCCTCGCGCAGGATCGTGGCGATGGAGGCCACCAGGTCCGGGTCGGAAAACTGCTTGGGCGACAAGTTGATCGCCACCTGCAAGTCCCCTTTGCCCGCCGCGCTCAGCTGTTTGCTCATGCGGCAGGCCTGGCGGGCCACCCATTTGCCGATCGGGATGATCAGCCCGGTTTCTTCGGCCACGCTGATGAACTGGTCGGGGCGGATCATGCCTTTTTCCGGGTGGTTCCAGCGCAACAGCGCCTCCATGCCCAAAAGGCGCCCGCTGCGCAGGCACAGCTTGGGCTGGTAAAACACTTCCAGTTCGTTTTGGGTGAGGGCGCGGCGCAGGTTGTTTTCCACAAACAACTTGTAGCTGGCCTCGGCATTCAGCGCCTCGGTGAACACCTGCACCTGGTGTTTGCCGTTGGCCTTGGCCTTGTGCAGCGCCAGGCCCGCGTTGCGCATCAGGGTCTGTGGGTCGCGGCCGTGCAGGGGCGCGCAGGCCAGGCCCACGGAGCCAGTGACGCTGATCAACTGGTTGTCGACAAACATCGGCTTGTCGAGGGTCGCCAGCAACTGGCTGGCGACGTGCTGGCCGTTTTCCAGGTCGGTGTCGTCCAGCAGCACGGCAAATTCGTTACTGGCAAAGCGCGCCAGGCTGCCGCTGGCATTCAGGCTGTTGCGCAGGCGCCGGGCCAGGCTGATCAACAATTTGTCGCCGGTCTGGTGGCCGAGGCTGTCGTTGATCCGCTTGAAGTTGTCGATGTCCACCAGCAGCAGGCTGATCGGGCTGTCGCTGTCGCGTGCGAAGCGTTCGTCCAGGTTGCGGATAAACGCGGGGCGGTTGCCCAGGTTGGTCAGGTTGTCGGTGTAGGCCAGGCGTTCGATGCGCTGCTGGGCCAGCTTGCTCTGGGTGATGTCTTCGTAGATGCCGATGTAGTGGGTCAACTCGCGGTTGTCGCCATACACCTTGGAGATCGACAGCTGCCCCCAGTAGGGCTCCAGGTTTTTGCGCCGGCTCTTGAATTCGCCTTGCCAGCTGTTGCTCTTGGCCAGGCTTGAGGGCGCGTCGAACAACAATTCGCTCAGGTTTTCCAGGGCCGGCAACTGCGCCAGGCGGTGGCCGTGGACCTCCTCGGGGGTGTACTGGGTGATCGCGGTGAAACTGGGGTTGACGTACTCGACCACACCGTCGCAATTGACCAGCAAAAAGGCGTTGGCGCTTTGCTCCACGGCCCGCTGGAACAGGTGCAGCGCGCTGGTGGCGGTGCGTCGGTTGTGGTTGTTGATGACCTGGGCGAACTGGTCGGCCAGCTCACCGGCAAAGGCGATTTCGTCAGACTGCCAGGCCCGCGTGCTGCCGTTTTGCTCAAGGCACAGCACGCCCACCACTTGGCCGTCCACGCGAATGCTGGCGTCGAGCATGGCGTGCACGTTCTTGTCGCGCAGGCTTTCGGCCATTTCCCGGGTGCGGGGGTCGCGCAGGGCGTTGTCGGCATCAATCGCGCGGCTGCTGTGCAGGGCTTCCAGGTAATTGGGGAAACCGCTGACGTCGATCGGTTGCGGCAGGTGGTACTGCTGGTCGGCACGCTGGTAGGCCGAGATCGGCACCAGGTGCTGGTCTTCCAGGTTCCAGAGGCTGGCGCAGTCGATCTGATAGATATCGCACGCGCTGCGGGTGATCAGTTCGGCGGCTTCTTGCAGGGAGTTGCTGGTGCTGTAGCGCTGGCGGGCCAGCAGCAGGATCAAGGCCTGCTGGGCGCGCACCCGTTCCAGGTGTTGCAGTTGTTCTTGCTGGGCGCGTTGGTTGAGTTCCAGGGCGATTTGCAGGCGGCTGTTCTGGCTTTCCAGGTCGGCGGCCGGGGCGCTGGTGGCTGCCTGCCCATCCACCACCATCAGGTAGCCACGCAGCAGGTGGCGATGGTGTTGTTTGTAGGCCTCGCCCAGCTCCAGCACGCTCAACGGGCCGTCGCTGGTGTGCAACGTGTAGCGCACCTGATAGTGGGGGCTCAGGGCCAGTTGCTGCTGGATGGTGTCATGCAACTGATAGCGCGCCTGCGGCTCCATCAGGCTGGCGTAGGGCGAGCCGATCAGGGCGCACAGTTCCATGGCCGGCAGGCCGAATTGGCGCTCGCAATTGGGGTCCAGGTAGAGCAGGGCCCAGCTAGCCTCATTAAGCCGCTCGAAACGCAGCATACCGAGGCGCGAGGGCACCGGTAGTTGCGTCACGACCTCGGTCGCCAGGCGGGCGACATCGGGTTGGCTTTTCATGGGGAAACTCGCTTGAAAAAATGCGCTTGGCGCCCGGGCTCACGCCCTCTTTACTGTTGCGTGCGGCAAGGTTGCATCATGCGGCACGGGCTGACAAGAGAGGATGAAGGCTAAGTGCTATAAGTGTGTTATCGGCCACAGAGTGGTTTTCTGCAATGCGGCTGACGGGTGGTGAAAAACCGGGTGTGCGTGGCCTGGAAACAGGCAAAAAAAGCCCCGCCAATTGGCGGGGTTGAGGTACGAGCGTGGCGCTCGGAAAACGCTGAAACCAGGCCTTCCCCGGGGGGAAGGCCTGTTGAGGCTTAAAGCAGGATGGTGCGGATGTCGCCCAGCAGTTGGCTCAGGCGCTGCGTGAAGCGGGCAGCGGCGGCGCCGTTGATCACACGGTGATCGTAGGACAGCGACAGTGGCAGCATCAGCTTGGGCTGGAACGCTTTACCGTCCCACACAGGCTGGATGGTGGCCTTGGAAACACCCAGGATCGCCACTTCCGGCGCGTTGACGATTGGCGTGAAGCCCGTCCCGCCAATGTGACCCAGGCTGGAGATGGTGAAGCAGGCGCCTTGCATGTCGTCCGGCGTGAGCTTCTTGTCGCGGGCCTTGGCAGCCAGGGCAGCGGCTTCGGCGGCCAGTTGCAGCAGGCTCTTCTGGTCGACGTTCTTGATGACCGGCACCAGCAGGCCATCTGGGGTGTCGACGGCAAAACCTACGTGCACGTACTTCTTGCGAATGATCGCCTTGCCGCTTGGCGCCAGCGAGCTGTTGAAGTCCGGCAGTTCCTTGAGCAGGTGCGCGCAGGCCTTGAGCAGTAGCGGCAACACGGTCAGTTTCACGCCCGCCTTCTCGGCCACGGCTTTTTGCGCAACGCGGAAAGCTTCAAGCTCCGTGATGTCGGCCTGGTCGAACTGCGTCACGTGCGGAATGTTCAGCCAGCTGGCGTGCAGGCCGGCCGCGCCGATTTGCATCAGGCGGGTCATCGGCACTTCTTCGGTTTCGCCGAAGCGGCTGAAGTCCACGGTACGGATCGGCGGAATGCCCGAGCCGCCGGTCGCAGCGCCGGCAGCCGGGGCTTCCTTGGCCTTTTGCATCATGGCTTTGACGTAAGCCTGCACGTCTTCCTTCAGCACGCGACCATGAGGGCCGCTGGCCGCTACCGCGCTCAGCTCTACGCCGAACTCGCGGGCCAGCTGACGCACGGCAGGGCCGGCGTGAACCTTGGCACCGCTTGGCGCCGCCACGGGAGCGGGCGCCGCTTCAGCTTTTGCAGCAGGCGCAGGTGCAGCAGCCGGAGCCGCCTCAGCCTTGGCTGCTGGAGCCGCTGCGGCCGGAGCCGGAGCTGGAGCTGCTGCAGGTGCAGCGCCTTGTACTTTGAGCTTGAGGATGAAGTCGCCAGTGCCGACTTCGTCTTCGAGCTTGACCGCAATGCTTTCCACCACGCCCGCCGCTGGCGACGGGATCTCCATGGAGGCCTTGTCGGACTCCAGGGTGATCAGCGACTGGTCGGCTTCGACGGTGTCGCCGACCTTCACCAGCAGCTCGATGATCTTGGCCTTGCCCGACGAGCCGATGTCCGGGACATGAATGTCCTGGACCGAGGCTGCCGCCGGTGCAGCGGCCGGGGCCGCGGGGGCCTCGGCAGCCGGTGCAGGCTTTTCAGCTGCGGGGGCAGCAGCAGGTGCCGCCGCCGCCGGGGCCGCGGTCGCGGCGCCTTCGATTTCCAGCTCCAGCAGTTCGTCGCCTTCTTTCAGGCGGTCGCCCAGCTTCACTTTCAGGCTCTTGACCACACCGGCTTTGGGCGCAGGGATTTCCATGCTCGCCTTGTCCGACTCCAGGGTCAGGATGCTCTGGTCGGCTTCGACGGTGTCGCCGACCTTCACAAACAGCTCGATTACTTCACCTTCACCGCTGCCGATGTCAGGTACGCGAATGAGTTCGCTCACAAAAAGTCTCCTCAGCAGTCCAGTGGGTTGCGTTTTTCCGGGTTGATGCCGAACTTGACGATGGCGTCAGCCACCACCTTGGGTTCGATCTCGCCACGGTCAGCCAAGGCTTCCAGGGCTGCCAACACCACGAAATGACGGTCGACTTCGAAGAAGTGACGCAGCTTCTTGCGGCTGTCACTGCGGCCGAAACCGTCGGTGCCCAGGACTTTGAATTCCTTGGACGGTACCCACTGACGAATTTGTTCAGCAAACAGTTTCATGTAGTCGGTGGATGCGATCACCGGGCCCTTACGGCCGTTCAGGCATTCCTCGACATACGTGGTCTGTGGTTTCTGACCTGGGTGCAGGCGGTTGTGACGCTCTACGGCCAGGCCGTCGCGACGCAGTTCGTTGAAGCTGGTAACGCTCCACACGTCGGCGCCGACGTTGAACTCCTCACGCAGGATCTTCGCCGCTTCACGCACTTCGCGCAGGATGGTGCCGGAGCCCATCAGCTGTACGTGGTGCGCAGCTTCCTTGGTGTCTTCTTCGAGCAGGTACATGCCCTTGATGATGCCTTCCTCGACACCGGCCGGCATGGCAGGTTGCTGGTAGGACTCGTTCATCACGGTGATGTAGTAGAAAACGTCCTGCTGCTCTTCGGTCATCTTCTTCATGCCGTCCTGGATGATCACCGCCAGCTCGTAGCCGTAGGTAGGATCAAAGGTGCGGCAGTTCGGGATGGTGGCCGCCAGGATGTGGCTGTGACCATCTTCGTGTTGCAGGCCTTCGCCGTTGAGCGTGGTGCGCCCGGCGGTGCCGCCGATCAGGAAGCCACGGGTGCGGCTGTCGCCAGCGGCCCAGGCCAGGTCGCCGATACGCTGGAAGCCGAACATCGAGTAGAAGATGTAGAACGGCAGCATCGGCTGGTTGTGGCTGGAGTACGAAGTACCGGCTGCGATGAAGGAGCTCATGGCGCCCGCTTCGTTGATGCCTTCTTCGAGGATCTGGCCCTTCTTGTCTTCCTTGTAGAACATCACCTGGTCTTTATCGACTGGCTCGTAGAGCTGGCCGACGGAGGAGTAGATGCCCAACTGACGGAACATGCCTTCCATACCGAAGGTACGGGCTTCGTCCGGGATGATCGGTACGATGCGCGGGCCGATGTCCTTGTCCTTGACCAACTGCGCGAGGATGCGCACGAAAGCCATGGTGGTGGAGATTTCACGGTCGCCCGAGCCGTCCAGGATCGCCTTGAGGGTGTCCAGCGACGGGGTCGGCACGCTGAAGCTCTGGGCACGGCGCTGTGGCACGAAACCGCCCAGTGCAGCGCGGCGTTCGGCCAGGTAACGGGCTTCGGCGCTGTTTGGCTCAGGCTTGAAGAACGGCAGGTTTTCCAGTTCTTCGTCCTTGACCGGGATGTCGAAGCGGTCGCGGAACAACTTCAGACTGTCGACATCGACTTTCTTGGTGTTGTGCGCGGTGTTCTTCGCTTCGCCCGCACCGGTGCCATAACCCTTGATGGTCTTGGCCAGGATGACGGTCGGTTGTTCTTTGTGGTTGACCGCTTCGTGGTACGCCGCGTAGACCTTGTACGGGTCGTGGCCGCCACGGTTGAGTTTCCAGATCTCGTCGTCGGACAGGTCGGCAACCATCGCCTTGAGTTCTGGCGTGTTGAAGAAGTGTTCACGCACGAACGCGCCGTCTTTGGCCTTGTAGTTCTGGTACTCGCCGTCGATGACTTCGTCCATGCGGCGTTGCAGGATACCGTCGACGTCTTTGGCCAGCAGTGGGTCCCAGAAACGGCCCCAGATGACCTTGGTCACGTTCCACTGAGCACCGCGGAACACGCCTTCGAGTTCCTGGATGATCTTGCCGTTGCCGCGAACCGGGCCGTCGAGGCGCTGCAGGTTGCAGTTGATGACGAAGATCAGGTTGTCCAGCTTCTCGCGGCCGGCCAGGGAGATGGCGCCCAGGGATTCTGGCTCGTCGCACTCGCCGTCGCCCAGGAAGCACCAGACTTTCTGCTTGCCTTCGGGGATGAAGCCACGGGCTTCCAGGTACTTCATGAAGCGCGCCTGGTAGATCGCCTGGATCGGGCCCAGGCCCATGGAAACGGTCGGGAACTGCCAGAAATCAGGCATCAGCCACGGGTGCGGGTACGACGACAGGCCGTTACCGTCCACTTCCTGGCGGAAGTTGTTCATGTGGTCTTCGGTGATGCGACCTTCCATGAACGCGCGGGCGTAGACGCCTGGCGAGGTGTGGCCCTGGAAGTAGATCAGGTCGCCGCCGTGTTCGTCGGTCGGGGCCTGGAAGAAGTAGTTGAAGCCGATGTCATACAGGGTGGCGCTGGACGCAAAGCTTGAGATGTGACCGCCCAGGTCAGAGTCTTTCAAGTTCGTGCGCATGACCATCGCCATGGCGTTCCAGCGTACCAGCGAGCGAATGCGGCGTTCCATGAACAGGTCGCCAGGCATGCGTGCTTCGTGGGTCACAGGAATGGTGTTGCGGTACGGCGTAGTGATGGCGTAAGGCAGTTGCGAACCGCTGCGGGTTGCAAGTTCGCCCATACGGGTCATCAGGTAGTGAGCACGGTCTTCGCCTTCTTTGTCGAGAACCGATTCCAGGGCGTCCAGCCATTCCTGGGTTTCGACGGGATCGAGGTCTTGCATGGCTTGCTCCAGGGCGGAAAGGCTACCAGAATCGGTTGCCTGAAGTTTGCGACTGGCCTTGTGGGCAGACGACATAAATTCTTGGATGGTCGGAGGTTGCTCCGGCGGCCTGTAGTTTTACTACAAATCGTCGGCCATTTCAGCCTTTCGAATGTATATACGAGTAGTAAAACTACACAAGATCGAGCGGATTGCTCCATCTGGCGGGTGAGCATAATCGTTATTGTTGATCTTTTGCGAATAAGAAAAGGTAGAAATTTAATGTTGACTGCCAAAATTAATAATTTTTCAGCTATTTCTAACTTTTGTTCGACAGTCCTTCACCAAGCGTGGACCTTCGGTTCACGACCACCGGCCATTTACGCGCCGATCAAGGATAGACCATGAGCCTTCCAACGCTGGCGAAAATGCCGGTAGAACTGCTGCCGTTCGTCAGTCGCGCCGAGCAATCCTTTCGCGCCGCCGTCGCTCAGTTGGACAGCGACCAGGGCCTTTCCAGCTGGACCGCACAGCGCTGGGCCGACTTCGCCCGGGTGTGCGCCGCCAGCGATTTTGTGCTTGAACAAAGTGTGCGTGACCCGCTCATGCTGCTCGAACTGGTGGCCTGGGGCGAACTGGACCGCGCCTTCGCCCCCGCCGAACTGTGCGGGCAGATCGCCAGCGCCGTGCAGCAGGCCCAGACCGAAGACGAACTGGGCCGCGCCCTGCGTCGCCAGCGCACCCGCCAGCAAGTGCGCATCATCTGGCGCGACCTGACCCGCCAGGCCGACCTGGTGCAAACCTGCCGCGACCTGTCGGACATGGCCGACGCCAGCATCGACCAGGCCTACCAATGGCTTTACCCGCGCCACTGCGTGCAATTTGGCACCCCCACCGGGCGACGCAGCGGCGAGCCACAGCACATGGTCATCCTGGGCATGGGCAAGCTGGGCGCGGTGGAGCTTAACCTGTCGTCGGACATCGACCTGATCTTCGCCTACCCCGAAGGCGGCGAAACCGTGGGCGTCAAACGCGCTCTGGACAACCAGGAATTTTTCATCCGACTGGGACAAAAGCTGATCAAGGCCCTGGACCCGATCACCGTCGACGGCTTTGTGTTTCGCGTCGACATGCGCCTGCGCCCCTACGGGTCGGCCGGTGCGCTGGTGCTCAGCTTCAATGCGCTGGAGCAGTACTACCAGGACCAGGGCCGCGACTGGGAACGCTACGCCATGATCAAGGCCCGCGTGGTGGCGGGTGACCAGGTGGCCGGTGGGCAGTTGCTCGAGATGCTGCGCCCGTTCGTGTACCGGCGTTACCTGGACTTTTCCGCCATCGAAGCGCTGCGCACCATGAAGCAGCTGATCCAGCAGGAAGTGCGGCGCAAAGGCATGGCCGACAACATCAAGCTGGGCTCGGGCGGCATCCGCGAGGTGGAGTTCATCGCCCAGGCGTTCCAGCTGATCCACGGCGGTCGCGATCTGAGCCTGCAACAGCGCCCGCTGCTTAAAGTGCTCGGCACCCTTGAGGGCCAGGGTTACTTGCCGCCTGCGGTGATCGCCGAATTGCGCGAAGGCTACGAATTTCTGCGCTACACCGAACACGCGATCCAGGCGATCGCCGACCGCCAGACCCAAATGCTGCCCGACGGCCCCGAAGACCAGGCGCGCATCGCGTTCATGCTGGGTTTTGCCGACTGGGCGGCGTTTCATGAGCGCCTGATGCATTGGCGTAGCCGAGTGGACTGGCACTTTCGCCAGGTCATCGCCGACCCGGACGAAGAAGAGGGCGCAGAGAGCGAACTGGTCGTGGGCGGTGAATGGTTGCCGCTGTGGGAAGACTCCCAGGATGAAGACGCCGCCTGCCGTCAGTTGCAGGACGCGGGCTTCACCGATGCCCCCAAGGCCCTGAACGCCCTGACCGGCCTGCGCAACAGCTCCCAGCTGCGCTCGATGCAGCGCCTGGGCCGCGAGCGGCTCGACGCGTTCATCCCGCGCCTGTTGGCCCAGGCGGTGGAGCACGCCAACCCGGACCTGGTGCTGGAGCGCGTGTTGCCGCTGGTCGAAGCCGTCGCCCGGCGTTCCGCCTATCTGGTGCTGCTCACCGAAAACCCCGACGCCCTGCGCCGCCTGCTGACCCTGTGCGCCGCCAGCCCCTGGATCGCCGAACAGATCGCCCGCTTCCCGTTGCTGCTTGACGAGTTGCTCAATGAAGGCCGCCTGTTCAAGCCGCCGCTCGCCCCGGAGCTGGCGGGCGAACTGCGCGAGCGCCTGACCCGCATTCCCGAAGACGACCTGGAGCAGCAGATGGAGGCCCTGCGCCACTTCAAGCTCGCTCACCGCCTGCGCGTCGCTGCGTCGGAGATCTCCGGCAGCCTGCCGTTGATGAAAGTCAGCGACTACCTGACCTGGCTCGCCGAAGCCATCCTGGAACAAGTGCTGGCCCTGGCCTGGCGCCAGACCGTCGCCCGCTACGGCTCGCCGCAACGGGCGGACGGCAGCTTGTGCGACCCGGGCTTTATCATTGTGGGCTACGGCAAAGTCGGCGGGATCGAGCTGGGGCACGGCTCGGACCTGGACCTGGTGTTTATCCACGACGGCGACCCGCAAGCCGAAACGGACGGCGCCAAACCCATCGACGGTGCGCAGTTCTTTACCCGGCTGGGCCAGCGGATCATCCACCTGTTGACCACCCAGACCAACTCCGGCCAGTTGTACGAAGTGGACATGCGCCTGCGCCCGTCCGGCGCGTCGGGGCTGTTGGTCAGCTCGCTGGGGGCGTTTGCCCGCTACCAGGAAAACGAAGCCTGGACCTGGGAGCACCAGGCGCTGGTGCGCGCCCGGGTGCTGGTGGGCTGCCAGCAAGTGGGCCGCGACTTTGAAGCCGTGCGCGCCCGCGTGCTGGGCCGCACGCAAGACCTGGACACCTTGCGCCAGGCCGTCAGCGAGATGCGCGCCAAGATGCGCGACAACCTGGGCACCAAGTCCACCGGGGCCGGAATGGCGAGTAATGCCTTCGAGCCTTCAGTACCGTTCGACCTCAAGCAGGACGCCGGAGGTATCGTCGATATTGAATTTATGGTGCAATACGCGGCTTTGGCGTGGTCAGCAGAACACCCGTCGTTGCTGCGCTACACCGACAATATTCGCATCCTGGAGGGCCTGGAACAGGTGGGGCTGATGCCCGCCGCCGATGCCCAACTGCTGCGCGAGGTGTATAAGGCCTACCGTTCCGCCGCGCACCGCCAGGCCTTGCAAAACGAGGCGGGCACCGTGGCCGGGGACCAGTTCGCGGACGAGCGGCGCCAGGTGCAGCGAATCTGGCATGAGCTGGGGTTAAGCTGAAACACTATTAAGGCGGGGAGGCATGAGCCTCCCCGTATCGTTTGTGGAAACTACATGAATATTCTGATCGTTGGGCCCAGTTGGGTCGGTGACATGGTGATGGCGCAGACACTGTTCCAGTGTTTGAAACAACGTCATCCCGACTGTGCAATCGACGTGCTTGCCCCCGAGTGGAGCCGGCCGATCCTGGAGCGCATGCCCGAGGTGCGCACGGCCTTGAGCTTTCCGCTCGGCCACGGCGCGCTGGAGCTGGCGACCCGCCGGCGCATCGGTAAATCCCTGGCCGGCCAGTACGATCAGGCCATCTTGTTGCCCAACTCGATGAAGTCGGCCCTGGTGCCGTTTTTTGCCGGCATCCCCAAACGCACCGGCTGGCGGGGCGAGTTCCGCTACGGCTTGCTCAATGATGTGCGCAAGCTCGACAAAGACCGCTACCCGCTGATGATCGAGCGCTTCATGGCCCTGGCCTACGCGCCGGGCGCCGCGTTGCCCACGCCGTACCCGCGCCCGAGCCTGCAAATCGACCCGGTCACCCGCGACGCCGCCCTGGCCAAGTTTGGCCTGGAGCTCGACCGCCCGGTGCTGGCGCTGTGCCCAGGGGCGGAGTTTGGCGAGTCCAAGCGCTGGCCGTCGGACCATTACGCCAAGGTGGCCGAAGCGAAGATCCGCGAAGGCTGGCAGGTGTGGCTGTTTGGCTCCAAGAACGATCACGCGGTGGGCGAGGACATCCGCCAGCGCCTGATCCCGGGCCTGCGCGAAGAAGCCGTCAACCTGAGCGGCGACACCTCCCTGGCCGAGGCCATCGACCTGCTGTCCTGTGCCGACGCGGTGGTGTCCAACGACTCGGGCCTGATGCACGTGGCTGCGGCGCTCAATCGCCCGCTGGTGGCGGTGTACGGCTCCACCTCGCCGGGCTTTACCCCGCCGCTGGCCGACCAGGTCGAAGTGGTGCGCCTGGGCCTGGAATGCAGCCCGTGCTTTGAACGCACGTGCCGGTTCGGCCATTACAACTGCCTGCGCCAATTGCTGCCCCCGCCGGTCAACGACGCGTTGCAGCGGTTGAGCGGCGACGCGGTCGAGGTGCGCTGAGTTGCGCGTACTGCTGATCAAGACCTCCTCGTTGGGCGACGTGATTCATGCGTTGCCCGCCCTGACCGACGCCGCGCGAGCGATCCCGGGCATCCGCTTTGACTGGGTGGTGGAAGAAGGTTTCGCCGAGATCCCCACCTGGCACCCGGCGGTCGACAAGGTGATCCCGGTGGCCATCCGCCGCTGGCGCAAAAACCTCTGGCAAACCTTCAAGAGCGGCGAATGGCGGCGCTTCAAACAGCGCGTGCAGGCGACCAAATACGACCTGGTGATCGACGCCCAGGGCCTGCTCAAAAGTGCCTGGCTGACCCGCTACGTGCGTGCGCCGGTGGCGGGTTTCGACAAGCAGTCGGCGCGTGAGCCGCTGGCGGCGCGGTTTTATTCGCGTCGCCTGGCGGTGGCCCGTGGGCAGCATGCGGTGGAACGCCTGCGCCAGTTGTTCGCCGTGGCGCTGGGCTACGATTTGCCGCAGCGCCTGGGTGACTACGGCCTGAACGTCGACACACTGGTAGGCCTGCCGCCGAAAAAGCCGTTTGTACTGCTGCTGCACGGCACCACCTGGGACACCAAGCACTGGCCCGAAGCCTACTGGCGCGAACTGGCCGAGCGCATGGGCAGCCTGGGCGTGGACGTCAAACTGCCGTGGGGCAACGCGGCCGAGAAAGCGCGGGCCCAGCGCCTGGCCCAGGGCCTTAAAAACGCCGAAGTGCTGCCCAAGCTCAACCTGGCGGGCGTGGCCCGTGTGTTGGCGGGCGCCAAGGCCTGTGTGGCGGTCGACACCGGCCTTGGCCACCTGGCCGCCGCGCTGGACGTGCCGACCATTTCCCTGTTCGGCCCTACCAACCCGGGCCTGACCGGCGCCTATGGCAAGGCACAGATCCACCTGGGCAGCGACTTCCCCTGCGCGCCGTGCCTGCAAAAACACTGCACCTATCAACCGACGGCCGAAGATCAGCGTCGGTATGACATCAAGCGCGAGTGGCCACTGTGTTTCACTCGCCTGAACCCCGAGCGTGTCGCAAGCCGGCTGAGCACGTTGTTACTGGCTGAGGAACACTGATGCAACTGGCTTTTGTCCTATACAAATACTTCCCCTTTGGCGGCCTGCAGCGTGACTTCATGCGCATCGCCTTGGAGTGCCAGCAGCGCGGCCACCAGATTCGCGTGTACACGCTGATCTGGGAAGGCGACGTGCCGCCGGGCTTTGAAGTGCTGGTGGCGCCGGTCAAGGCGTTCTTCAACCATCGGCGCAACGAAAAGCTCAGCGCCTGGATGGCCGCTGACCTGGCCAAGCGCCCGGTGGACCGCCTGATTGGCTTTAACAAAATGCCCGGCCTGGACGTGTACTACGCCGCCGACGGCTGCTTTGAAGACAAGGCGCAAAACCTGCGCCATTCGCTGTACCGCAGCTTTGGCCGCTACCGGCACTTTGCCGAGTACGAGCGTGCGGTGTTTGCCAAGGACGCCAAGACCCAGGTGCTGATGATCTCCGAAGTGCAGCAGCCGCTGTTCATCAAGCACTACGACACCCCGCTTGAGCGCTTCCACCTGCTGCCGCCGGGCATCGCCCTGGACCGCCGCGCGCCGCCGGACGCGGCCGAGATCCGCGCGCAGTTTCGCGCCGAATTCAAGCTGGGCGATGACGATTTGCTGCTGGTGCAGATCGGCTCCGGCTTCAAGACCAAGGGCGTGGACCGCAGCCTCAAAGCGCTGGCCGCCTTGCCAGCCGAGCTGAAAAAACGCACCCGTCTGTTTGTAATCGGCCAGGACGACCCCAAAGTATTCCAATTGCAGAGTGCCACCTTGGGGCTGGGCGACAACGTGCAGTTCCTCAAGGGCCGCAGCGATATCCCGCGTTTTCTGCTGGGCGCCGATGTGTTGGTCCACCCGGCGTACAACGAAAACACCGGCACCGTGTTGCTCGAAGCCTTGGTGGCCGGGTTGCCGGTGCTTGTTTCGGCCGTGTGCGGGTACGCCCATTACATCGCCGAAGCCGACAGCGGCCTGGTACTGGACGAACCGTTTGAACAAACGCAGCTCAACCAATACCTGGAGCGCATGCTCACCGGCACCGCGCAGCGCGCGACCTGGGGCCGCAACGGGTTGGCGTTTGCCCAGGCGGCCGACCTCTACAGCATGCCGCAGCACGCGGCGGACGTGATTCTGGCGGAGCCAAAGTGATGAAGTTGATGCTTGCCGAACCCTTCAAGACGCTCTGGGCGGGGCGTGACGCCTTTGTCGAAGTCGAGAAGCTGCAAGGCCAGGTGTTCCGTGAACTGGCGGCGCGCCGTACGTTGCGCACCGAAGTGGATGGCCGCGCGTATTTCGTCAAGATCCACCGGGGCATCGGCTGGGGCGAAATCTTCAAGAACCTGGTCACCGCCAAGCTGCCGGTGCTCGGCGCGGGCCTTGAATGGCAGGCGATTGAGCGCCTGCAGGCCCTTGGCGTGCCGACCATGACCGGCGTGGCGTTTGGTGAAAAGGGCCGCAACCCTGCCGACCAACACTCGTTCATCGTCACCGAAGAACTGGCGCCCACCCTGAGCCTTGAAGACGTGACGGTGGACTGGGTCAAGCAACCGCCCGAGCCTGCCATCAAGCATGCACTGACCGCAGAACTCGCCCGCATGGTCGGCGCGATGCACCGGGGCGGCGTGAACCACCGCGATTGCTACCTGTGCCATTTTTTGCTGCACACCGACCGGCCCCTGGCTGTCGACACGCTCAAACTGTCGGTCATCGACCTGCACCGCGCCCAATTGCACGCCGTGCTCCCCACGCGCTGGCGCAACAAGGACCTGGCGGCGCTGTATTACTCGGCGCTGGAGATCGGCCTGACCCAACGCGACAAACTGCGGTTTCTCAAAACCTACTTCCAGCAACCGCTGCGCCAGATCCTGAGTGAGCAGGCGCACCTGCTCAGCGGCCTTGAGCGCAAGGCGGCCAAGCTCTATGCGCGCAAACAACGTTACGGGGATGCGCTCTGATGGCGGGTTGGAACCTGGAACCTGCCTACGCGGCACTGGCGGATGACTTTGGCAGCCTTGAAGCGGTGTTTGCCCTCGAGGGCGAGCGCCTGACCAAAGACCCGCTGTCCGAAGTGATCCGGGTGCAGCGCGGCGGGGTCCAGTACTACGTCAAACGCTACAACGGCGCTGGCAAGGGCCTGCGCCGTTACCTGGGCAAGCCGCGGGTCAAGTCCGAATGGCAGAACCTCAAGCGTTTTGCCAAGTGGGGCATTCCCACGGCCGATGTGGTGGCCTGGGGGCTGGAGCGCAACGGCCTGGCTTATGAGCGCGGGGCAATGATCACCCGCGAGCTGCCCCGGACCGAAGACCTGTCGGCGCTGGCCGACCGCAACGACCCGCGTTTGTCCGACCCTGCGTGGGTCAATGCCATCAGCCGCCAGCTGGCTGAATACACCCGAACCCTGCACGAGCACAGGTTTACCCACAACGACTTGAAGTGGCGCAACCTGCTGGTCGATGACCAGCAGACCCTGTACCTGATCGATTGCCCCAACGGGGATTTCTGGCGCGGTTTCTGGCTCAAGTACCGCATCACCAAGGACCTGGCCTGCCTGGACAAAGTGGCCAAGTATCACTTGTCGGCCACCCAGCGCCTGCGTTTCTACATGCAATACCGGCAGCGCAAACACCTGAGTGCGTCGGACAAACAGCGAATTCGCCACGTGGTGAAGTTTTTCGAGGGACGCGAATGAGTGACTTCCTGGCGGCCGATGACCGTGCCCTGTTGGAGCGTAATGGCCTGGGCTCTTTCGACGCGTTGTGGGCCAAGCAACTGGACGCGGTGGACGAACCCAACACCAGCCGTGGCGGCTGGAGCAGCGTGTTTCGCCTGGAGCTTGAAGGCACTGCGTACTACCTCAAGCGCCAGAGCAACTACCTGACCCGCACCTTGCACAGCCCGTTGGGCGAGCCGAGTTTTGCCCGCGAGTTTCGCAACATCAGCCGGTATCGCACGCTGGGCATTCCCGCGTTGCAGGCCGCGTTTTTTGGCGAACGCAAAGTGAACGGCGAGCGCCGGGCCATCCTGCTGACCCGCGCGCTGGATGGCTGGAATGACCTGGACTCACTGCTCGAGCATTGGGCGCAACTGAGCGCTAGCCAACAACAGGCGATCCTTGTGGCCTGCGGCCAACTGGCGCGGCACCTGCACCGCGTTGGCCAGGTGCATGGCTGCTTTTACCCCAAGCATATTTTCCTGCAACCGCGTGGCGATATTTATGCCGCGCAGTTGATCGACCTGGAGAAAACCCGCCCGCTGCTGTTTGGCCGACGTGACCGGGTCAAGGACCTGGAACCGCTGCTGCGCCGCGCCCCGCAATGGTTGGATGCGCAGGTGCGGCAGCTGTTGGCCGCCTACCTGGAACAACCCGAAGGCAGCGCCCCGGTGACCGACTGGTTGCACCGCCTCACGGCCCGCCGCAGCCACAAGGAGAACCGCTGATGCGTTTGTCCGAGCTGAAAAACGCCGGCCGCACGCCAAGCCTGCCGTTGAGTATCGAGCTGGCGGACGCCGCAGGCCCGGGGCAACTGCAACTGCTGACGCTGCTGCGAGTGCTGCCCGGCGAGCGCTACGTGGGCGCGGCGGTGTGGCGCGGTCGCCCGGTGCTGGCCAAGTTGCTGGTGGGCGCCAAGGCGGCGCGGCATTTTCAGCGTGAGCGCGACGGTGTGCGGCAATTGGCCGGGCAAGGCCTGACCACCCCCACCTTGCTCGCCGACGGTTTGCAAGACGGCGAGGGCGGCTGGCTGTTGTTCGACTACCTGGAAAACGCCCAGAGCCTGGCCCAGGCCTGGCAAGCCGTGCAAGCCTTGCCACCGCTGGCCGACGCGCAGCAAGTGGTGCTCGGCGAGGCCTTGGAGGCGATTGCCCGGATGCACGCCAAAGGCCTGTGGCAACAAGACCTGCACCTGGACAACCTGCTGCGCCACGACGGCCAGCTCTACCTGATCGACGGCGCCGGGATTTGCGTCGAAGAGGCGGGCAAGCCGCTGTCTCGCCAGCGCGTGCTGGACAACCTTGGGGTGTTTTTTGCCCAGTTGCCGAAAAACCTCGAACCGTTCACCGAAGAACTGCTGGTGCATTACCTGCTGAGCAACGGCGAACACGCGTTGCCGCTGGAGGCCCTGCAAAAGCAGGTGGACAAAGTCAGCGCCTGGCGCCTCAAAGACTTCCTGGGCAAGGTAGGCCGCGAGTGCACCTTGTTCAGTGTGGTGCGCGGGCCGTTCGCCCTGCGCGCTGCGCGCCGCAACGAAGAAGCGGCGATGCTGCCGGTACTGGCGCAGGCCGACGCCTTGCTCGACCAGGGCCACCTGTACAAGACCGGCGGCGCGGCCAGTGTCGCCAAAGTCGACGTCGCCGGCCGCCCGCTGGTGATCAAGCGCTACAACATCAAAGGCTTCACCCATTGGCTCAAGCGCTTCTGGCGCCCCAGCCGGGCGTGGCACTCCTGGCGCGAAGGCAACCGCCTGGCGTTTCTGGGCATCGCCACGCCCGCGCCGCTGGCCCTGCTGGAAAAGCGCTTTTTCTGGCTGCGCCGCCGCGCCTACCTGATCACCGAGTACCTGCCGGGGCCGGACATCATCGAGCGTTTTGCCCCCTACGTGGAACGGGGCGATGCGCCCGAAGCCGAGCTGCTGGCCCTCGACGAGCTGTTTGCCGAGCTGATCCGCGAGCGCATCAGCCACGGTGATTTCAAGGGCCACAACCTGTTCTGGCATGACGACCGCTGGGCGCTGATCGACCTGGACTCGATGTGCCAACACACCAGCCTCGCCAGCTTCGCCCCGGCCTACGCCAAGGACCGCGCGCGGTTCATGCGCAACTGGCCCGACAGCAGCGCGCTGCACCGGGTGATCGACCAGCGTCTGCCCAAACACCCGGGGGCGCCCGGCTAAACTGTTGCCCGGGCAACAGCGGTTGGACAGTTATGCGGTTCACAACACAGCCAGGTCGCGTCTTGCGGTGCTATCTGGCTGATTTGACTCACTAAAATTTATGGCACGGGCTCTGCAATAACACCGGGTGAACCCCCTTCACCCCTCGTTCAGCGGAGCCTTGTATGCCGTGCACCCGTTTCTCGCTTTCGCGTTTCATCTGGCTGGGCGCAGCGTTGCTGCTGGGCCATGCCGCCGTCTCCCAGGCCAGCGAGGGCGATGAGGCCGTGCCGTCCCTGGCGGGCAAACGCATCGCCGTGAGCATGACCGGCACCAGTCATTACTTCGACATCAAGGCGTTCCAGGCGCAGGTCGACGAGATCAAGCGCCTGGGCGGCACGCCCATCACCCTGGACGCGGGGCGCAATGACAAAAACCTGGTGACCCAATTGCAGACCGTGGTCACCCAGAAACCCGACGCGGTCATCCAGACCCTGGGCACCCTCAGCGTCATCGACCCGTGGCTCAAGCGCATCAGCAAGGCGGGTATCCCGCTGTTCACCATCGACGCGCCCTCGCAGTACAGCCTCAACAACACCACCTCCGACAACGTCGCCACCGGACGGGCGCTGGCCGACCAGCTGATCAAGGACACCGGCGGCAAAGGCAAGATCCTGGTGTTCAATGGCTTTTACGGCGTGCCGGTGTGCGCGATCCGCTACGACCAGTTGAAGCTGGCGCTCAAGGACCACCCGCAACTGGAAATCATCCAGCCAGAACTGCGTGACGTGATCCCCAACAACGTGCAGGACGCTTACTCCCAAGTCTCGGCACTGCTCAACAAGTACCCGGCGGGCAGCATCTCGGCGATCTGGGCCGCGTGGGACATCCCACAACTGGGCGCCAGCAAGGCGTTGATCGATGGCAAGCGCACCGAGATCAAGACCTACGGTGTGGACGGCACCCCCGAAGTGCTGGAACTGCTCGGCCAGCCCGGCTCGCCCGTTGGCGCGGTGGTGGCGCAACAGCCCGCGCTGATCGGCAAGACCGCTGTGCAAAACGTGGCGCGCTACCTGGCGGGCCAGCGTGACCTGCCCAAGGAAACCCACGTGCCTACGCTGCTGACCACCGCCAGCAACCTGGCGCAGGTCCAGCAGTTGCGGGGTGACTGATGGCGGCGGTCCCGGCGTTGCACTTGCAGCACTTGCACAAACGCTTTGGCGCCACGCTGGCGCTGGATGACGCGAGCCTTCAGGTGAGACGCGGCACCGTGCATGGCCTGGTCGGCGAAAACGGCGCGGGCAAGTCCACCCTGATCAAGATTCTGGCGGGTATCCACAAGGCCGACGCCGGGCACGTGAGCATCGACGGCCAGGTGCCCGCTGCGCTTTCGCCGCGCCAGGTTGAGGCGTTGGGTGTGCAGTTCATTCATCAGGAGCGTCTGCTGCCCACGCGGTTTACCGTGGGCGAGGCGCTGTTTTTCGGGCATGAGCTGCGCCGGGGTCCGTTTGTGGACCGACGCCGACAGCAGCGCGAGGCCGAACGCCTGCTGGCGGAATATTTTGAGTTGCAACTGCCGGCCGGGGCCCTGGTCGCCGAGTTGAACAGCGCCGAGCGCCAGGTGCTGCAAATCACCCGGGCGCTGATTCGCCAGCCCAAGATCCTGGTGTTCGACGAGCCCAGCGTGGCGTTGGTCAAGCGTGAGGTCGACCAACTGCTGCGCATCGTCCGGCGTCTGCGCGAGCAGGGGTTATCGGTGCTGTACATCTCCCATTACTTGCAGGAAATCGACAGCCTGTGTGATGAGGTCACGGTGCTGCGCAACGGGCGCGACGTGGCGGTGGTGGAACCCCGGCACACTTCCAGCGCGCAGATCGCCCGGCTGATGGTCAACCGCGAGGTGCAGGAGATGTACCCCAAGGCGGTGGTCGAGCCGGGCGCGCCGTTGCTGCAGGTGCGCGGGCTGAGCCTGGCCCGGCGCTATCGGCACATCGACCTGCACGTGCGGCGCGGCGAAATCGTCGGCCTCACCGGGCTGGTGGGCTCGGGCGCTAAAGAATTGTTCAAGACCCTGTTCGGGCTGGAGCGCGCCGACAGCGGCAGCGTGCACCTGGACGGGCGCCTGCTGTCCCTGCGTTCGCCCGGCCAGGCGATTGCCGAGGGCATCGCGCTGGTGCCAGAGGAACGGCGCAGCCACGGCATTGCGCCGGTGCTGTCGGTGCTGGAAAACCTGACCCTGGCCGGGCTTGGGCAGTTCAGCCGCTGGGGCTTTTTGAACCGTCGTCGGGAGCAGGCGCAAAGCCTGCAACTGATCGAAGAACTGGCGATCAAGACACCGGGCCCGCACGCGGCGGTCAGCCAGCTCAGCGGGGGCAATCAGCAAAAGGTCGCGCTGGGCAAATGGCTCAGCCGCCGTTCGGCGGTGTACCTGCTGGACGAGCCCTGCGTCGGCGTGGACGTGGGGGCCAAGGTGGAGATTTACCGGTTGATCGGGCGATTGGTGCAAGAGGGCGCGGCGGTGTTGGTGTTGAGTTCGGATTTGCCGGAGTTGCTGGGCATCAGCGACCGGATTGTGGTGATGCACCGGGGGGCGATTGCCGCAGAGTTTCGCGCGGGCGAGGCCAGCAGCGACCAGTTGCTGGCGTGCGCCACGGGTGCGGTGCCTGCGCCGGTGGGTATCGCTCCGGTGCGGGAGGTGGTGCATGTCCCAGCTTGAGGCGGTCCCGGGCGTGTCCCGGCAGTGGGGGGTGTTGTTGCTGCGGCGCGGCTCGGTGGGTGTGTTTATTGCCATTTTGCTGGGCTTTGCGTTGACGGCGCCGAACTTTTTGTCTGCGGGCAACCTGGCCAATGTGTTCAGCCAGTCGGCGGTGTTGGGGGTGCTGGCCTTTGGGTTGACCTGCGTGATCATCGGCGGCGGCTCCAATGTGGTGGCGGGCGGGCTGGACCTGTCACTGGCGGCCAACCTGGGCTTGTGCGCCGCGGTGTTCAGCCGCTTGAACAATGCGGGCGTGGAACTCGGGCTCAGCCTGCTGCTGACCCTGGGCTGCGGCCTGGCGGTGGGCGCGGTGAACGGGCTGGCCGTGGTGGTGCTGCGCCTGCCGCCGCTGTTGGCGACGCTGGCCAGCATGAACGTGCTGGCCGGGCTTGAGCTGGTGCTCACCGAAAACACCGTGGTGCCCACCGACTCGCCGCTGTTGGACGTGCTCAGCGGCGGCACCTGGCTGGCGGTGCCGGCCCTGGCGTGGGTGTTGCTGGTGAGCGCGGCGGCGCTGACGCTGCTGGTCCAGCATTCGCCCTACGGCCTGCGCTTGCAGGCGGTGGGCGATTACCCGCAGGCCGCCAGTGCGGCGGGTATCCGCACGGCGGCGTATGTGTTTTCCAGTTATGTGTTGGCGGGCGCCTGCGCGGGCGTGGCCGCGTTGTGTTCGGCGGCGTTGTTCAGCGGCAGCACCACGGGCTCCGGCGACCTGTTGTTGTCGGTGGTGGCGATCGCCTTTTTGGGCGTGGTGTTTTCCCGGCGACTGGTGGCGAGCATTCCCGGCACCTTGCTCGCGACCTTGCTGATCGGCTTTCTGGTCAACGGGTTCCAGTTGCTGAACGTGTCGAGCTTTTGGGTCAACGGCGTGCAGGGCGTGCTGATTTTGCTGGTGGTCGCCGCCTCCAGCGCCTTGAGCCGGGGCGTGCACCCATGAGCCAGGTCTCCACCCGGGCAGCGCCCGGTGCGGTGTGGCGCCGGGTGTTGCCGCTGACGTTACCGCTGCTGTTTGTGGCGATTGTGCTGGTGTTCGCCTGGCAGGCGCCGGGGTTTCTCAGCGGCGGGAACCTGAAAAGCCTGGTGCTGAACAACTTTGTGCTGCTGGCGATTGTGGCCATCGGCATGACCTACGCGGTGGCGGCGGGCGGCATTGATTTGTCGGTGGGCACGGCGCTGGATTTTGCCAGCTTCAGTTTTGTGGTGCTGCTCAACGCCGGGCACGGGCTCAGCGTGGCCGTGGCGGGCGCCCTGGGCGCAGGCTTGTTGGTGGGGCTGTTCAATGCCGGGCTGATTGCGGGGCTGCGGATCAGCCCGTTCCTGGCCACGTTGGGCACCCTGTTTATCGGCACCAGCGCCCAGCAGTTGCTGTCGGACGGCGGGCAGCCGATCTACATCGCGCAGGGGCTCAAGCCCGGGTTCACCGGCCTGAGCGCGCTGGGCCTGCCCCTGCCATTGCTGGTGGTGCTCGGGTTGGCGCTGGTCTACGGCCTGGTCCTGGCGCGTGGCCGCCTGGGCCGTGAACTGCTGGCCCAGGGCACTCAACCCTTGCTGGCGTATTACTCGGGGTTGTCGGTGCGCCGCATCATCACCGCGGTGGTGCTGGCCAGCGCCCTGGCGTGCGCCGTGGCCGGGGTGTTGCTCAGCTCGACGGTGAGCGCGTATGTGCCGTTGTCGGGCAACGCGTTTTTGCTCAACGCCATTGGCGCGGTGTTCATCGGCACCACCTTGAGCCGCCAGGGCCGGGCAAACATTGCGGGGACGTTGCTGGGGGTGTTGTTTATCAATGTCATCGCCAATGGCCTGTTGCTGATCGGCTGGAACTTCTACTGGCAGCAGGTGGCCACGGGCGTGTTGATCTTTGTGGTGCTGGTGTTCAGTTTTGTCAGCCGGCGGGTGCTGGAGCGTTATTGAGGGGTGGGTGCTGCACGCCGCCGCCCATGGCGAGGAACAGGTCCACCGTTTGCAGGTACTGCTCGCCGCGTGCCTGCACCAGTTGCAGCTCGGCCAATTGCTGCAGGCGCTGGGTTTGCACCACTTGCACGATGCCCGCATTGCCCACCCGATAGGCTTCACGCGTCATGCGCAGCGCGGTGTCTGCCGAGTCGAGGGCCTGTTGTTCGGCGCGCACTTGGGCGGCGGCGTTTTCCAGGCCGTGCAGGCTTGCGCTCACTTGTTCGAAGGCCTTGAGCACGGTTTGCTGGTACGCGGCAAAGGTGGCCTGATAGGCGTCTTCGGTGGCACGTTTGCGCGCCGACAACGTACCGCCGTGAAATACCGGCCCGGCGAGCCCACCGATCAGGCTCCATGCGGTGTCGGCAGGCCCCGAGAACAGCGACTCACCGCTCAGGCTGGCGCTCAGGGTCAGGTGCGGGTAGAGGTCTGCCGTGGCCAGGCCGACCTCGGCATTGGCCGCCTGCAACCGGGCTTCGGCCGCCAGGATGTCGGGGCGAAGGTGCACGAGGGCGGACGGCACCGCCACGGGTACGTCTGACGGCAAGTGCAGGCCGGACAGGTCAAAGTCCGGGGCCTGCCAGCGGGCTTGCGTGGTGCCCACCAGGGTGGTCAGTGCGCCGCTTGCCACGGCCAGGGCCTGGGCCAGCGGCGGCAGGCTGGCGCGGTCACGGTCCAGTTGGCTTTGCGCCAGGGTCAGGTCCAGTGGGGCGGCGACGCCTGCGTTGACCGCACTGTGTACCAGTTGCAGGTTGTGTTCATCGTTTTCGATCACCGCCTGGAGCGCCTGGATCTGCCCGCGCAGCACGGCCATGCGCAGTGCTTGGCGCACGGCGCCGCCGGTCACTTCCAGGTGTGCGGCGTGCAGGGCTTGTTGCTCGACCTGCGCGTTGGCAGACGCCCATTGCACTTGCCGCTGCGCGCCGCCGAACACGTCCAGGTCATAGGTCGCCCGCAGCCCGCCCCCGTAGGCGGAAAACAGCGGGAACGTGCTGGCCTCAGGGCCAAAGCCGGTGGCGCCGACTTTGGTGCGCCCGGCGCTGGCTTGCGCATCGACTTGCGGCAGCAGGCCGCCGTTGGCCATGGCGATGCCTTCCTGGGCTTTGGCCAGGTTGGCGCGGGCGATGGCCAGCGACGGGTTCTGCGCCAGGGCAAGCGCCACGGTGCGGTCGATGTCCGGGGCGTTCAGGCTTTTCCACCAGTCCTTGCGCACGGCTTGGCCGTCGTCGAGGCGTGGGCCCTTGTCGGTGCGCGAAAGATAGCCCTGATCCTGGGGCGCGGCGGGCGCCGAGTACTCGGGGCCGACCATGCAGCCAGTAAGGGCGGTGCCCAGCAGCAGGGCGATAAGGGTGAGTTTGTAAGCGGTGTTCATGGTCAGTGCGCCTCACCGGTGTTGCCGGTTCTGGTTTTTTTCAGGAGGAGTACGGCGATAAAGGCAAGCCCCAGCAGCGCACTCTGAAAAATGATGGTGTCGCTGAAGGCCAGGATCGACGCCTCGCGTCGAATCAGCCGGCCGATGTCCACCAGGGCCTGGTGCCGGGCGAATTCGGGGTCGCTCACGCCCTTGGACAGGAACCATTGCGTCAGTTGGTCGAGCCGCTGGCGGGTGGGTTCATTGAGCAGCGAGACGTTTGGGGTGATCACATCGGAATGGTATTTGCCGCTGTGGCTCATGAAGGTCTGCAACACGGCGATGCCGATGGCGCCGCCCAGGTTGCGCGTCATGTTGAACAGCGCGGCGGCAGAACCTGCGTGTTCACGTTCGATGCCTGCGACGGCGATGGCCGACAGCGGCGTCATGACCAATACCTGGCCCAGTGCGCGAATCAGGCTGGAGGCGATGAACTGGGGGCCGGCGAAACTCATCGACAGGTCAGTGGCCAGCAGGCTGCCGACAATCAGGATCAGATAGCCTGCGGTCACCAGCTTGCGCGGGTCGAAGCGGCGCATCAGCGCGGGCACCAGCGGCAGCATCAGCAGTTGCGGAATGCCGATCCAGATCAGCACATAGCCGACCTGCTCGGAGTTGTAGCCGTGGATGCGCGCCAGGTACAGCGGGAGGATATAGACCCAGGTGTACATCGACAGGCCAAAGAAAAAGTTGGCCAGGGTGCCCAGGCCGAAATTGCGCCGGGCCAGCAGGCGCAGTTGCAACAGCGGGGCTTTGCGCCGCAGTTGCACGCACACGAACACGCTCAGGGCCACGGCTGCGATCACGCTCAGGCGCACGATGAAAGGCGAGCCGAACCAGTCATCTTTTTCGCCTTCTTCGAGCACGGTTTCCAGGCAACCCAGGCCGATGGCGATGCTGAGGATGCCCCACCAGTCGCCCTGGCGCAGCAGGTGCAACTGGCGCGGTTCGGCGTCCAGCGAAAACCACAGCAGGGCGAGCATGATCGAGCCGGGCAGCAGGTTGACGAAAAAGATCGCCTGCCAGCCGAACGTCTGGTTGAAGTAGCCGCCAATCACCGGCCCGATGGACGGGGCGAAGATCGCCGACACCGAGTAAATCGACAGCCCGATGGCGTGCTTGGACGGCGGCAGGCGGGTCATGATGATCGAGAACGCCAGCGGGATCAGTACACCGCCGGCAAAGCCCTGCATGGCGCGCACCACGATCATCTGGCCCAGGTTTTGGGTGAAGGCACAGGCCACGGTGAACACCAAGAACAGCACGGTATTGGTCAGCAGGTAGGTGCGCGTGGAAAACACCCGCGCCAGCCAGGCGCTCATGGGGATCACGATGATTTCGGCCACCAGGTAGGCGGTGGTGATCCAGCCGCCCTCGTCGGAGCCTGCGCCGATGGCGCCCTGGATGTCGCTCAGGGAGGAGCTGACGATCTGGATGTTGAGGATCGCCAGAAACGCCCCCAGCGCGGCGCCGACGACGGCGACCCAGGTGCGTACCGAGACGTGGTCGGTGTTATTCGTCATGGCGCTCACCTTGGGTGCGGGTGTCGACGGCGGCGGTGACCGACATGCCAGGGCGCAGGCGCCCGGCCAGTTCACCGGCGCTTGAAAACACGATCTTCACCGGGATGCGCTGCACAATCTTGGTGAAGTTGCCGGTGGCGTTGTCCGGCGGCAGCAGGCTGAACTCCGCACCGCTGGCGGGGGCCAGCGTGTCGATGTGGCCGGTCAGGTCGTGGCCGGGAAAGGTGTCGATGCTGACCCGCGCCAGTTGCCCCGGGTGCACGTTGAGCAGTTGGGTTTCCTTGAAGTTGGCGAGCACGTACACCTGGTCCAGCGGCACCAGGGCCATCAATTGCGTACCCGGCTGCACGAACTGCCCCAGGCGCACGGTGCGGGCGGTGACGGTGCCGTCGATGGGCGCGATGATCCGGGTGTGGCTCAGATTCAGCTCGGCCTGGCCGCGCAGGGTCTGGGCACTGGCCAGGCGCGCCACGGCGAGTTCGTGTTGGTGGGTGAGGATGTCCACCTGTTGGCGGGCGCTCAGGGCGGCGGCTTGCAGGCGCGCAAGGTTGGCGGTCTGGGTCTTGGCGTCGGTGACGGCGTTGTCGGCCAACTCCTGTGAGCTGTAGCCGACCTGCGCCATGGCGCGGCGGCGGGCCTCGTTGCGCTGGGACAGGTCCAGGGTGGCACTGGTGGCGGCTACACTGGCATCGGCCTGGCGAATCATCGAGGCTTGCGCCACCAATTGCGCGTCTAACTGCGCGACGCCCGCCGTGGCGGCGACCACGGCGGCGCTGGCGTCGTCAAAGGCAAAGCGCAGGTCGCGCTCGTCGATCGTGGCCAGCAGTTGCCCGGCCTTGACCGTCTGGTTGTCCGCCACCAGCAGTGTTTGGATGTAGCCGCCGACCTTGGGCGACACCAGGGTGGAGTCGGCCTTGATGTAGGCGTCGTCGGTGCTTTCGATAAAACGCCCGGTGGTCCAGTAGTGCAGGCCTTGCACCAGGACCAGAACGAGCACGGCGGTGGCGATCAGGAGCGGGGCGGCCCGGGTCACGTATCGACGAGGTGATAACCGGGGTTGGTTGCTCCCTGCGGAAGTAGAGGGTGCTTCTGGGTGAGGGCTGAACTGGCTCACGGCGATGCTCGCTGAAAAGATAGACTAGGGCTGTATCCTTTGGATAAAGCGGGTTTCGGGGCAGTTTGATGAGCAGCTCAACGATTGAGTAGCCGTAGAAGTGGGAAGGTATCCTTGCGAAAAAAGGAAGGAAGGCGATGGCAGACGAGATAAGTGACCTGCGGCTGTTTGTACGGATCGTGGCGGCGGGCAGCCTGTCGGAGGCGGCGCGGCGCATTCACAGCTCATTGCCAGCGGTGAGTCGGCGGCTGGCGGCACTGGAAAGCCGCCTGGGCGTGCGTTTGATCAATCGGGGCTCGCGGCACTTCAGCCTGACCGAGGAGGGCGCGGTGCTGCATGAGCGCGGGTTGTTCATCCTGGACGAACTGGATGCGGCCGAAGCGGCGGTGGGTACGCGCCTGGAGACGCCGCACGGGCATGTCCGCGTGGGGGCGCCCCTGGAGATCGGGCGCCGTCGCATCGCGCCGTTGATCGCCGAATTTTCCCGGCGCTATCCGCGCATCACCGTGGAACTGGTGTTGTCCGATTCGCCCGCGGACATTTCCGGTGATGACCTGGACGTGGGCCTGCTCACCGATGGCCCCAGCGACACCAGCATGATCAGCCGTCGGCTGCTCTCCAGCCAGCGGGTGGTGTGCGCCTCGCCCGACTACCTGGCGCAGCACGGCACGCCCCAAGTCCCGGAAGACTTGCTCAAGCACGACTGCCTGCGCCTGGTGCGCGGGCGGCGGATTTTCGACCGCTGGACGTTTCAGGAAAACGGCGTGGCGCGTGAGGTGCAGGTCAATGGCACGTTGCTGAGCAACAACGCCGAGGTGATCCACGACTGGGCGGTGATTGGCCGCGGCGTGGTGCTCAAGGCGTTGTGGGACATCCAGGAGGATTTGCGCGAAGGCCGGCTGGTCGAGTTGCTGCGGCCTTACGCCAATGACTATCTGTGTTTGAGCGCGGTGTTTCCCAGCCGTCGGCATTTGCCGCCACGGGTGCGGGTGCTGCTGGATTTTCTGGCGCAGGCGTTGGTGGACTAGCGCACCGCTTGCGCCCTTTCGGAAGTTTCTGACGCGGTGTGTCGGTGCGCCGGGGCTGGGGCCTCGCCGTGGCCGGTGCTAGCGTGGCAGGCCCTCTGGAGGCTTGCCCATGACCCTGAAAATGACTGCTGGAATGAGCGCTGTGTGCGTCGCCCTGAGCGGCTGCGGCTCGTTGAACACGGTGTTGCGTGATGATGTGGCCGCGACACGGGAGCTGCGCCGGCACAAGACCTATTGCCAGTCCATCCCGCGCGTCTACAGCGGTGTGGCCTTCGATTTTTGCCTGCTCAATGCCGCGCCCGACTACACCGGGGTACTGGTGCCGCTGGTCCTGGTGGATATCACCGCGTCCGGAATTGTTGATACGGTAGTGCTGCCGTACACGCTTTACCGGCAGAACGCCGAGGGTAATATCGGCATTTACTGGCGGCCTGGCCGTTCATAACAAGGAGTCGTTCGTGAACCGTGGGTTTGAATGTGCAGTGTTAATCGCCCTGCTGGGCATGTCCGGGTGTGGGACCATCAATACCGTCTTGCGCCCCGACGCCGTCGCCAGCCAGAACCTCAAGGAAACCCGCAGCCACTGTGAAAACATTCCGCGTATCTACAGCGGCGTGATCTACGGTTTTTGCACGCTCAACGGTGAACCCGACAGCGACAAGACCCAAACCCGTGATGTTACCGGCGGCTGGCCGTTCTTCGCCGCCGAGTTCGTGGCCTCTGGCGTGCTCGACACCCTGGTGCTGCCTTACACCGTCTACCGCCAGAACAAGGACGGCAGCATCGAAATCTACCGTTAACCCCCTTGCCGCGTGCCGCTAGAAGCTTCCCCGCGCTTTTACGCTATAATCCCGCCCTTTAGCTGTTTCTCGCCCAGGCGGGAGGCACACTTTTTTCAGGCATTTACCCGCCTGCATGCAGACTAAAAGAGGCTAGACCCCTGTGGCATTGACGATTCTTGGCCTGTCCGGCGCCCTTAGCCATGATCCCTCCGCTGCCCTGTACATCGACGGCAAGCTGATCGCGGCCGCTGAAGAAGAGCGTTTTGTACGCGACAAGCATGCAAAGAACCGCATGCCCTACGAATCGGCGAAGTTCTGCCTGGAACAAGCCGGCATCAAGCCTTCCGACGTTGACGTGGTCGCGATCCCGTTCGCCCCGATCAGCTTGTTCGGCGAGGCCCGCTGGCACTACGCCAAGCGTTACTGGTACGCCCCGGACCGCGCCCTGGACGCGATCCTGATGGGCAACCGTCGCTATAAACGCTACCGCAACAAGATCGTCTGGTGCCTGGAGCAACTGGGCTTCGACCCGAAGAAAATCAAGATCGAGCCGGTGGAACACCACCTGGCCCACGCCTCCAGCGCCTACCACTGCTCGGGCTTCCAGGAAAAAACCGCGATCCTGGGCATCGACGGCAAGGGCGAATACGCCACTACCTTTTTTGGCTATGGCGAAAACGGCAAGATCCACAAGCTCAAGGAGTTCTACGACCCGGACTCCCTGGGCGGCCTGTACGGCGCAATCACCGAGTTCCTGGGCTTCGAGATGCTCGACGGCGAATTCAAGGTCATGGGCATGGCGCCGTATGGCGATGCGAGCAAGTACGACTTCTCGCGCCTGGCCTCGTTTGAAAACGGCGAGCTGGTGATCAACACCGAATACGCCAACGTCATCGGCCTGCGTCGTTATAAAGAGAAGGGCAAGGGCTTTTACTTCTCGCCAAAACTGATCGAGTGGCTGGGGCCTAAGCGCGAAGGCGACATCGCCGACGAGCCGTACATCCACTACGCGGCCAGCATGCAGGCGTTGTTCGAGAAGCTGGCCTTGCAGATGATCGACCACTACCTGGGCGACATCCTCAAGGACACCGGCAAGCTGGCCTTTGCGGGCGGCTGCGCGCTGAACGTCAAGCTGAACCAGAAGATCATCGCGCGTGACGACGTCAAGGAGCTGTTCGTGCAGCCTGCGTCGGGCGATGCGGGGACGGCCGTCGGGGCCGCGGCCTACGTGTCTCACGCGCGCGGCGTGCCGGTGGAGAAGATGGAACACGTCTACCTCGGCCCGTCCTACAGCAACGAAGACGTGATCGCCGCCTGCGCCCGTCACGCGAGCAAGCCGAACTGGCGCAAGATCGAGAACATGCCGCAGCGCATCGCCAAGATCATGGTCGACGGCAACCCGGTGGCCTGGTTCCAGGGCCGTATGGAGTTCGGTCCGCGTGCATTGGGTGGTCGTTCGATCATCGGCTGCCCGAGCGCCACGGGCGTGGCGGACCGCATCAACCACCAGATCAAGTTCCGTGAGCGCTGGAGGCCTTTCTGCCCGTCGATGCTCGACACCGTGGCCCCGCAGATGATCAAGGTCGACCACCCGGCGCCGTTCATGACCTTCACGTTTGAAGTGGCTGAAGAGTGGAAAACCCGCGTGCCGGAAGTGGTCCACGAAGACGGCACGTCCCGCGCCCAGGTGCTCAAGCGCGAATACAACCCGCGCTACTACGACATGATGAAAGAGTTGGAAGTGCTGACCGGCAACGGCGTGTCGCTCAACACCTCGCTCAACCGTCGCGGTGAGGCGATGATCTGCTCGCCGACCGACGCGCTGAACATGTTCTTTGGCTCCGACCTGCAGTATCTGATCATGGAAGACATTCTGGTGGTCAAGGACGGCGTGGACCCTTATGACACGGTCGGCTGATCGCCACGTCCTGCAGTTCTGCCACGGCTATGACGGGCCGTTCCTCGACTGTGCGCGGCAATACGCCAGCCTGTTCGCAGGCTCCGGCTACAAGGTGACCACGGTGTTTCTCACCGGGGTTGCCGACCCTGACGTGGCGGCCGGTTGTGCCTCCGACGAGGTGCTGTTCATGGAATTCAGCTCCAAGGCCATTCGTGGCCTCAAGCTGGGGGCCATCCGGGAACTGCGCAAGATCGCCGCGTCGCGCAACTTCAGTTTGTGTATTGCCCACCGCTTCAAGCCGATCTACATCGCCCTGTTGGGCACGCGGCTGCCGGTGATTGGCGTGCACCACGCCTTTGGTGATTACCAGCGCCGTGGCCGCCGGTTGTTTGCGACTATTTTCCGTAAGCGCCTGAGCTTGCTGGCGGTGTCGGATGCGGTCCGCGATGAAATGCGCAGCTGCCTGCCAGCCTGGCCAGCGGCGCGTATCCAGACCCTGTACAACCGCATTGACGTAGACGCGTTGCAGGCGATCCAGGTGCCGGCCGAAGAAGCCCGCGACGTGCTGGGCCTGTCGCCGGACGAATGGGTGGTCGGCAATGTCGGCCGCCTGCACCCGGACAAGGACCAGGCCACGCTGATCAAGGGCTTTGCGCTGGCCTTGCCGCGCTTGCCCGCCGAGAGCCGCCTGGCCATCCTGGGCAAGGGGCGGCTAGAGCACGACCTCAAGGCGCTGGCGCATGAGCTGGGGATTGCCGATCGCGTGCTGTTTTTAGGCCAGGTGCCGGACGCCCGGCGTTATTTCCGCGCCTTCGATGCCTTTGCCCTGAGCTCCGATCACGAGCCTTTTGGCATGGTGTTGCTGGAGGCCATGGCCGCCGGTGTACCGCTGCTGGCCACCGGCTGTGGCGGTGCGCGTGAAGTGGTCGAGGGGGTGGGCATTATGTTTCCCTTCGGCGACGCCGAGCCTCTGGCCCAAGGCCTGCTGCACCTGGCTGCCATGGACCGTGGCCAGCGCCAGCAATGCAGCGAACTGATGCTGGAGCGCCTGCGTCTGCGCTTTTCGGATCAGGCCGTGCACGAGACGTTCTGGGGCCTGCCTCAGGTTACCGAACTGGCCGCGAGGTCCTGATGCTCAACCGATTCCAAGGCTGGCGGGAACGTGGCTGGTCCGTTGTGGACGCGCGTGCGTACAGCGAGGCCTGGCAGCGTTTTGGCGGCAGCGTCGCGACCCACCCTCAGGTGGTCGAACGCCTGGCGCAGTTGGCCGATATTCCCGTGCGTTACCTGGCTTGGGAGCAAGGCGGAGAGCTCAAGGCGTCGATTGCCACCTGGGGCCGTGACCTGGCCTTGTCCAAGGACGTGCTCAAGCGGCACGGCAAAAAAGGCCTGTTTGACCTGGGCAACGCCGAACTGATCCTGCCCGCCGCAGCGGATGTTCAAGCCCCCTTGCGCCACCGTGCACGCTACCTGTCGGCCCTGAACGAAGGCCGCTTTGCGGGCCTTGCGCCACAAGCCGAACAACTGGCGATGGCGCGTACGCCTGAAGAACTGTCGAAAAAATTTCGCTACAACCAGCGCCGCGAATTGCGCCTGCTCGAAGAAGCGGGCGGCGTGGTACGGGCGGTGGCTGAGTTGTCCAGCCAGGAACTGGCGGCTATCTACTGCGACCTGTTCCAGCGCCGCTGGGGCTTTGCCGCGACCGGCGCGCAACGGATGGCCGAGGTGATCGAGCTGTTGCGCGAATTCTTGATCGGCTCGGTGATCTTCCTCAACGACGCACCCATCGCGGTGCAGTTGGTTTATCGCGTGGAGGCGCCCGAATGGATCAGCGTCGAGTACGTCAATGGCGGTGTAGACCCGCAAACCCGCGAGTTCAGCCCGGGCAGCGTATTGAGCTTTCTCAATACCCAAAGCGCCTGGGAACACGCGCGCGCGCTGGGCAAGCCGCTCAGGTTTTCGTTTGGGCGTGCGGACCGCGAGTATAAAGACCGTTGGTGTAACCCTGTGCCGGTGTTCAAGGTATGAATCAGTCCCCGAGTCGTAAGCAGGTGCTGCTCAAGCGGCATCGGCGTAACAAGCGTGTTGCGTTGCTGGCAGGTTTGGTGTTGCTGGTGCTGATCGGTGTGTGGGGCGCCTGGTGGTGGCCGTTACTGCTGGTGGTGCTGGCGTGGGTCGCCCATGAGGCATGGTTTGCCGACCATTTGTTTTACCGCGCCAATGAAGATTACCGCTACGGTTTTGCGCCGCAGGCCGAGGTGGCAGGTGTGCGCTTGGAGGGCGGGCGGCTGTTGCTTGATGGCCCCCAGGCACTGGATGCACAGGCGACGCTGGTGCTGGCGATCGAGGTCAAAAGCGCCTGGCTCGGGCGCTTCCTGGACCCGGCGGTGGTGCTGTCGGGTGGCGAGCAGGTCGACCGGCAGGCGTTTGAGCGTGGGATAAACGGTGTACGTTACCTCAACCTCAGTGGCCTGGCGCCCGCGCTGTGCGCAGGTGAGCTACGTGTGAGCGGGCGTTTTTGCCGGTTAAAGGGTGTTCCGAGGCTGTGGGCCTGGGCTGAGCCTGACGCTGACGCGCAGCGGGTGATGGTGATTGCTCCGCATGCCGACGATGCGGAGCTTGCAGCCTTCGGTCTTTACAGCCGGGCGCAGCAGCCATGGATCGTGACGCTGACGGCGGGCGAAATCGAAGCCGAGCATTACCGGCACATGGGGTTGAATCAGGACGAGGCCTCGCGCCTGAAAGGGCGCCTGCGGGCCTGGGACAGCATTGCCGTGCCGCGCTGGGCCGGGGTGGCGCAGGAACACATCGTTCAGTTGGGCTATTTCTGCCTGCAACTGGCGGCGATGAAGGCTGCACCCGACCAGCCGGTCGCGTCCCGTGAGGCCGACCTCTCGGATGTGCGCCTGTTTCGGCAACTCAATCCCTTTGCCTTGCCGGCGGACGTTGACGGCCTTGCGACGTGGAACAACTTGCTGGCCGACCTGCGTCAGCTTTTGTTGCTGGCGCGGCCGCAGATTATTGTGCTGCCGCATCCGGTGCTGGATCCTCACCCAGACCATATCTGCGCGCAGCAGGCGGTCATGGAGGCGTTGCAGGGCCTGGAGTGGCAGCCGACGACCTTGCTGGGTTACGCCAACCATTTACATGACAACGACCGCTGGCCCATGGGCGATTCAGGCGCGGGGATTGCCCTGCCGCCGTTGTTCGATGATGCTCAGCCCCTGCACCCCTACTGTCTGACACTGTCGCGCGCGCAACAGCATGACAAGGCCATGGCGCTGGGGATGATGCATGACCTGCAGCCGCCAGCCCCGTTCAAGCGGCGTGTACGGCGCTTTTTGCAGCGCTGGTTCGCCGGTCGCGTTGGCTCGCCCTATGGCGAAAACGAATTTTTCCGCAAGGCAGTGCGGCGTCATGAGCTGTTCTGGCGGTTGTGAAGCGGGGCCACGGCCTTGTGTCCACCGGGGGGCATTCAGGTTTTGTCGCACGGGTCAGCGTGTAAAGGAAGATGATGAAAGTTTTGTTTCTGGTGCAAAAGGAACAGCGGGCCATTCTGGATCGTTTGTATGACGGCATCGCCGAACATTGCGAATGTGACACGCGCTGGCTGAGCAGTGACGAGCAGCGCAACCTGCGTCGTTATTTCCGGCGTGAAGTGGACGTGAGCCGTTATGACCGGATCGTCTTTTTTCTGCGCTTCAAGCAGGAAATCCGCCAGGTCGGATTTATTCGTACCCTTCCCAACCTTGTGATTCTTGAGCACGATGCCTACCAGAATTACATCGTGTGCAAATACACCGGCAAGTTCAGCGCGCATTACCGCCGCCTGCCTTGGGCGCGTGTCATCAGCTCTGGCCACATGGTGGCGCAACGCTTGCGTCAGGAAGGCTTTGATGCGGTGTTTGTGCCCAAGGGCTACGATCAGACACTGCTGCAAGCGCAGGAGCGCCCGCGCGATATCGAGCTGGCCTTTGTCGGCAGCACCAACAGCGTGGCCTACAGCGGGCGCAAGGCGTTGCTGGACGAGCTGGCGCAGGTCGAACCGTTGGTGGTCACGCGCACCAAGTCCGGTGAGGAGTATTGTGCGACACTCAACCGGATCCGCTTTTTCGTCAGTGCCGATGTGGGCATGGGCGAGTACATGATTAAAAACTTCGAGGCCATGGCCTGTGGTTGTGTGTTGTTGGCGTTTGACCAGGGGGCTGCGGAAAACGAAGCTCTGGGTTTCAGGGACATGGTCAACGTGGTGCTTTACCAAGATGTTGCGCAGTTGCAGAAGAAGTTGGCTGAACTTCGGGCCAACCCACAAAAAGCAGCAGATATCGCTCGGAACGGTCGGGAGCTGGCGGTCAGCCAGTTCAGTTTTGCCCGTATCGGCCAACGCATTGTCGAAGCACTCCAGCCGCCCTTGCGGCCCCGCGCACCGTTGAGCCTGTTGGCGCGGTTGCGCTTAAAACTGGGTGTTTGACGTCCTTTTACCGGCCATCAATGATGGCTACATAAGATGAAGTGAGCCAAGTGCAGTTCTCTAATCAAAGTGACATTACATTGGTGGTGACGAGCTGCGGCCGTTTTGACTTGCTCAAACGTACGCTGGAAAGCTTTGACCGTTTCAATACCGCGCCCATTCGCGAGGTCTTCATTACGGAAGACTCCGGTGATGATGCCGTGCGCAGCGTTGTTCCAGAACATTGGAAAGAGCACTGCACCTTTATGGTCAACCGTCCGAAACTGGGGCAGTTGGCGTCGATCGACCTGGCCTACGAGTCAGTGAAGACCCCCTATATCTTTCACTGCGAAGACGATTGGGAGTTTTATCGCCCAGGCTTTGTCGAAGACTCCCGGCAGGTTCTGGAGCTGCGTCCCGACATCCTTCAAGTCTGGTTGCGCAATTTTGTTTACGATTTACAGGTGCACAGTCCCTATATTCATTTGGGGTCGCGGGAGTTGATCGGTACAGTGCCATGCTACCCACTGATATCCGACAAACCGGAGTGGCAGGCCTTCTCGCTCAACCCCGGGCTGCGCCGCATCAAGGAGTACCGGTTGTGCTCGCCCTACGCAGGGTTTGATGGAGAAAAAGGACTGTCGCGGCGTTATGCCGAATTGAACCTGACGGCCGTCACGCTTGAAGGCGATGCTGTGTTGCATACCGGTTTTGGCCTGCATGTGCACACGGCGGCTGAGCGCCTCAACAAGCAGCGACGCAAGCGGCGCGAGCGGGTCAAGCTGGCCCTGATGTTGGTGCTGGGGGTTTGCATCGGGTGGTGGGTTCACTGAGTCATTTACATCAAGTCTCCCTAACGGCGTAGAAGGTCATGATTCCTCAATGAGCATCCTCAACATCATGTGGGCCGGTGGTTCTGCGTTCTCCTCGGTGCACAAGGTTCATCATCAGATCCTGCTGCAGGCTGATGCCCGGATGCCACTTCATACCTGGCTGCTGCGCGGCGGGGGTGTCGAGGGCGAGCATGTCGATGACCAGGCCGTTGAGTGGAATTTGTCGTCCGAGCGGCTCAAGGGGCGGTATCTGTGGAAGCTAATGGCCTTCTGCATGCGCGCCCGCTTCAAAAAAGCGCTACCGGCGGATCTTGAGGTGGTGCTGCTGGACGGCCTGGGGGTGGCGCGAGTCATTTTGCCACTACTCAAGGATTTGCCGCAGGTGCGGGCCGTGGTGCTCTTTCACGGGGCCTCGAACCTGCGCTGCAAGGACCGCAAACTGTTCGACCGGTTTTCCTATGCCCGCCTCACGGTGGCGGCGGTGTCGCAGACCCTGGCCCAATCCCTGGAAGATAACCTGCAGCGACCGGTCACGGTGTTGCGCAGTGCTTTCGACCCGGCCGCTTTCCGCACCTCGATGCAGAGCCGAGAGCAGGCGCGCAGTCGCCTCGGCCTGCCAGTGGAGGGCGTGCAGGTATTGGGCGCCGTGGGGCGATTGGTGCACAGCAAGGGGTTTCTCTGCTTGCTGGATGCATTTGCTGACATCTCGCCGCGCTGGCCCGACGCACGGTTGGTGATCATTGGTGAGGGCACGGCTCGAGAGCGCCTTGAAGCGCGTATCGCAGACCTTGGTTTACACACAAAAGTCGTGCTTACCGGGCACCTGACGGAGGCGCCGACGCTTTATCGCGCCTTTGACTGGGTGGCAGTGCCATCGTCCGAAGAGGGCTTGGGCTTGATTCTGCAAGAGGCCGTGATGGCGGGTGTGCCTGTGTTGACCAGCGAACTGGCGGTGTTTCGCGAGCAGTTGGCCGAGGCGGGGTGCTATGCACCTGCCGACGATGCCTGTGCCTGGAGCCAGGTGATCGAGCAGGCCCTGGCCTCTTCTCCCGATGCCATCGCTGCCCGCCAGTTGCAGGCGCTGGCGCCGGAGCAGGCCTGGGCAGACTTTACCGACACGGCGCAGGCGCTGTTGTCAGCTCGCCAGTAGCGCCTGTTGCAAGGCCTGCAAGGGAAAGTCTTCGTTGAGGTTTTCCCGGGCGATATACCGCGCGAAATGTTGCACGTTGCGCTTGACCATCGCGGGGCTCAAGGGTGCCCGCAAAAAACGCATATCGGCCACGTCAATCAGGCCCATTTCGTTATCGGGCGTCACGACGATGTTGCCCAGGTGCAGCGAGCGAAAGTAGATGCCTGCACGGTGTAGCCGACGAATCAGTGCAACCAGCGGCCCCAGGTTCTGGTGCCAGTCGAATCCTTCCTGGTCCGCAATTTTGCGCAACGTTTCACCCGCGAGCGGCTGGTAGAGCACCGCCGTCATGCCTGGGGTGGGTAACCGGAAAAACTCAAGCACGGTGAGTGTCGGGATGCCACGCTTTTGCAGCTCTGCCGCGTTGTCAATGAAGCGCCTGGAGTACGGGCGAAACAAAGCGGAAGAAAAAAGGCGCTTGCGGCGGAAGAGTTTGAGGATATTGCCATCCGCCAGCAGGTAGACTTTGGGGCCATAGCTGTCGGCTTCCAGAATTCTGGCGCCTTCAGTCATCGTGGTTAATGTGGCTTGGGGAAGCCTTGAACATCGCATCGTCGTAAAGCCTTGTAGGAGTCGCGGGCGCAGTGGTCGGCAATCATGCCGAAAGTTTTGGGTTTTAACCATGCCGGTTTGGCAGGTGGCCCGTTTAAGGAGCAGATGGATGCAGGCAAGACGTTGGGCGCAGGTCTGGATGATGATTGGATTGCTCTGGTTTTTATTGGCGATAGCCTTTGCGCCCACCAACAAGATCTATCAACAGGGATTGACTGTTTTTCTATGGGTGCCGGCAATGGTCTTTGCCTGGTCGGCCCGCGAGCGGCTCAAGCAAGTGTGGCGGGCGCAATGGTTCATTTGCCTGATGATTCTGTTGCTGGCGGTGTGGGGTAGCATCAGCCTGTCATGGACCAACGTTCAAGACCCTTCCCGCGAAGCCAAGCGCATGCTGTACATCGCGGTGTTCCTGCTGTTTTTTCCGGTGTTTGCCGACGCGCGGCCCGAGCGCGTCATCCGTTTCATGCAGTGGGGCGGGTTGGGCCTGGCGCTGTCTTCATTAATTGCAATCATCAAGTTTTACGGCATTGAGGGTAACCCCTGGATTGGCCGTCTTGAGGGGTTGGGGCAACTGTCTCACCCGATTCTTGGCGCCTACGTCATCGGTGTTGCCGCCGTATGGATGCTGCATTGGATACCACGCGGTCGGGCGATGCAGGGCGTCTGGTTGTTGGCGTTGGGCTTGCTTGGGCTTTTTGTGGTGATGAGCCAGAGCCGAGGCGCAGCCGCCGCGCTGTTTGTGAGTGTCGTGGGCATGCCGCTGTGGTGCCGTGATCGGCTCAGCGTGGTGCTTGCCGGTACGGCGATCCTTGTGGCCGCGGCGGTGTTTGCGTCCATGGAGTCATTGATGCTGGCTCGCGGCATGTCGTTCCGGCCGCAGATTTTCATGGCCAGCCTGCAGATGATTGCCGAGCACCCCTGGACCGGCCTGGGACTGGGCGGTGATTACAAGGTATTTGCCGATAACCTTTACTTTGACCACTCCCATAATTTGTTCACGCATATCACCATCGAGTTGGGCATCCCAGGGCTGTTGTTGTGGTGTGGCGTGTGGTTCGGCGTGTTGTGGCAAGCCTGGAAGGCCCGGGACACGCAGTACGGCAGAGGGGTTCTGGGCATGTGGGTGTTTTCGTTCCTGGCCATGCAGCTAGATGCCGCGAACCTCACCGGCACGCCACGGGCCGAGTGGTTCATCACCTGGCTGCCGGTGGCGTTGGCCAGCGTTTTGGTCTGGGCACGGATGGGGCAGAGCGCTTGTGATAAAGTTCGCCTTCCTACCTAATCAGTGAGCTCTACGATGAGTGACGCACCGCCCAAAGCGGAACAGGAATCCAGCCTGAAAATTTATTTCCGGCTGTTGGGGTATGTGAAGCCGTATATCGGCATGTTCCTGCTCAGTATCGTGGGTTTTGTGATCTTCGCTTCCACCCAGCCGATGCTCGCCGGGATCCTCAAGTACTTCGTAGACGGTTTGAGCAACCCCGATGCGGTGCTCTTTCCCCATATCGCGTACTTGAAAGACCTCAAATTGTTGATGGCCGTGCCGCTGCTGATCATCCTGATCGCCGCTTGGCAGGGCTTGGGGTCGTTTCTGGGCAATTATTATCTGGCCAAGGTTTCCCTGGGCCTGGTCCATGACCTGCGGGTCGAACTGTTCAACAAGTTGTTGGTACTGCCCAACCGTTATTTCGATACCCACAACTCCGGTCACCTCATTTCCCGTATCACCTTCAACGTGACGATGGTCACTGGCGCGGCGACGGATGCGATCAAGGTCGTGATCCGGGAAGGCCTGACCGTGGTCTTTCTGTTTGGTTACCTCTTGTGGATGAACTGGACACTGACCTTGGTCATGCTGGCGATCATGCCGGTGATCGCCTTGATGGTCAGCAGCACCAGCAAGAAATTCCGCAAGCAGAGCAAGAAGATCCAGGTTGCGATGGGCGATGTGACCCATGTCGCCTCTGAAACCATCCAGGGTTACCGCGTGGTCCGCAGCTTTGGTGGCGAAAGCTATGAAGAACGGCGTTTTGCCGCCGCGAGCCAGGGCAACACCGAAAAACAGTTACGCATGAACAAGACCGGCGCGGTCTACACCCCCATGCTGCAACTGGTTATCTACACCGCCATGGCCGCCTTGATGTTTCTGGTGCTGTACCTGCGGGGTGATTCGACGGCGGGTGACCTGGTGGCGTATATCACGGCAGCGGGCCTGCTGCCCAAGCCGATCCGCCAGCTGTCGGAAGTCAGCTCGACCATCCAGAAGGGCGTGGCCGGTGCAGAAAGCATTTTTGAACAGCTGGACGTCCCGCCTGAAGTGGACACCGGCACCGTGGAGCGCGAACAGCTCAGCGGGCGCCTCGATGTGCGCAACCTGAGCTTCAAATACCCGGGCGCCGATCGTGAAGTGCTGAAAAACATCACCTTCAGCGCCTCCCCCGGCCAAATGATTGCCCTGGTAGGGCGTTCGGGCAGCGGCAAGTCGACGCTGGCCAACCTCATCCCCCGCTTCTATCACCACGATACCGGCGAAATTCTTCTCGACGACGTCGAAATCGAAGACTACCGCCTGCGCAACCTGCGCCGACATGTCGCCCAAGTTACCCAGCACGTGACGTTGTTCAACGACACGGTGGCCAACAACATCGCTTACGGCGACCTGGCCGGTGCTCCCCGTGAGGACATCGAAAAAGCGGCGCGGGACGCTTACGCCATGGACTTCATTGCCGAGCTGCCCCAAGGCCTCGACACCGAGGTGGGTGAAAACGGCGTGCTCCTCTCGGGCGGCCAGCGCCAGCGTCTGGCGATTGCGCGTGCCCTGTTGAAAAACTCACCGCTGCTGATTCTGGACGAGGCGACTTCGGCCCTCGACACTGAGTCCGAGCGGTATATCCAGGCGGCGTTGGACAAGGTCATGAAGGGCCGTACCACGCTGGTCATCGCCCATCGGCTGTCGACCATCGAAAAGGCGGACCTGATTCTGGTAATGGACCACGGCGAGATTGTCGAGCGTGGGACGCATGTCGAATTGCTGGCCATGGGCGGCTACTACTCGCGCCTGCACGCGATGGGGCTGGACGAGTCCGAGACAGCCGGGATCGCCTGATGAGACGGGGCGTGCAACGCGCCCCGCGCTTTGTATCAAGGGCTTTACAAACTTGACCATCACCAAATAATTCCACGCACCGCGTTTGTTATGTTGACCCCCTCCGATTCAGTCGTGAACGAGGGGGTTAACCTTCTCGCGTGGGTAATGGAATGTTGCAACGTCTGTTCTGGAAGCTGCTTCCCAAAGACCAGCGGGCTTTTTTGCTGGGCCGCTTATCCGTGGTTGACCGCCAGGCGGTAAACAAATCCCTCTCGGCAGTCATTGCGCTCCCGCCGGCCTTCGTTCGTCATTCGTGCGTCTTTATCCACGTGCCCAAATGCGCCGGTAGCAGCCTGTGCTCGGCGCTTTTCGACGACAAGGGCGCGGGGCACCTGCCGTACTACTGGTACCAGCAACAGTTCCCCGAACACTGCGCGAACAGCTTCAAGTTTGCCTTTGTCCGTGACCCGCTGGAGCGTGCCTATTCGGCCTACGCCTTTTTGCGCGGTAATCACCTCAATGCCCGTGATCGCGAGGCCCAGGCATTGGTCAGCGGTTATCGGGACTTTGATGATTTCGTGCGGCGCTGGCTGCATCCGGACAACCTCTGCCGGCAACTGCACTTCGCGCCCCAGGCTGATTTTCTGGTGGATGGCATGGGCCGTATGTCCATGGATTTTCTCGGTCGCCAGGAACACCTGCTCCAGGACTTCCAGCACGTGTGCGAACGCTTGGGTATCAACGCATCACTGCCTCACTTGAACGGCTCCCTGACGCGGCGTAATGCGCCCGCCAGAGAGTTTTGCTCCGTGCGTACGCGCCGCTTGGTCAGGCGTGCCTATCAACGTGACTACGAGGTACTGGGTTATGAATAAGTCGTCTGCCTCCATCGCCCCGCTGGCGATTCGCCCTTTCGCGTTGTCGTTGCCCGCCGCCGCCCGTGCGGCACTCAAGCACCAGCAACCGTGCTGCCTGTGGTTGACCGGGTTGTCGGGTGCTGGCAAGTCGACCCTGGCCAACGCCCTGGAAATGCAGCTCCACGAGCAGGGGTGCCATACCTTTGTGCTCGACGGCGACAACTTGCGCGCCGGCCTGTGCAATGACCTGGGCATGGGCGATGCGGCGCGCAAGGAAAATATCCGGCGTATCGGAGAGGTCGCGCGGCTGATGGTCGAGGCGGGGCTGGTCGTGATTGTGTCGGCGATCTCGCCCTTTAGGGCTGATCGCGCCACTGCCAAGGCGCTGTTCGGGGCCCGGCAGTTCTTTGAGGTCTACGTGAGTACGCCGTTCGATGTCTGTGCCCGCCGCGACCCCAAAGGCCTGTACCAGGCCGCGCTGGCCGGGCGTATCAAGGACTTCACCGGGCTGGACAGCCCCTACGAGGCGCCGCTGGCGGCCGACTGTGAAGTCAACACCGATGAAGTGGAGTTGGCCGACGCGGTCCAGCACATATTGGCGTGCTTGTTCAAAAAATGAGCGACTGCCGGGCAGATGCATTCCGTATAACGCTCTGGAACGAGCCAGCGCTCACCCTGTGCTAATATCGCGCCCCTGTTCATTTTGTATGTGGGTTGCTCCATGAAGTTGTCCATGCCGCGATTCGATCAAGCCCCTGTCTTGGTGGTCGGCGATGTCATGCTCGACCGCTACTGGCATGGCGGTACCTCACGGATTTCCCCTGAGGCACCGGTGCCGGTCGTCAAGGTCGAGCAAATCGAAGACCGCCCAGGCGGCGCTGCCAACGTTGCCCTCAATATTGCCGCCCTCGGCGCGCCGGCCTCTCTGGTCGGGGTGACCGGAGACGATGAAGCCGCCGACAGCCTGGCCAACAGCCTGCGTGGCGCGGGGGTGCGGGCGCTGTTCCAGCGCATTGCCCATCAGCCGACCATCGTCAAGCTGCGGGTCATGAGCCGTCACCAGCAGTTGCTGCGTATCGACTTTGAAGAACCCTTCGCCACCGACGCGCTGGCCCTCAGCGGCCAGGTGGACGCCCTGCTCGACGGCATCAAGGTGCTGGTGCTGTCCGACTACGGCAAAGGCGCGCTGAAGAATCACCAGATGCTGATCCAGGCCGCCAAGGCCCGCGGCATTCCCGTGTTGGCCGATCCCAAGGGCAAGGACTTCTCGATTTATCGGGGCGCCAGCCTGATCACGCCCAACCTCAGCGAGTTCGAAGCCATTGTCGGCGGCTGCGCCGACGAGCACGAGCTGGTGACCAAGGGCGCCACGCTCATGGCCGACCTCGACCTGGGCGCCCTGCTGGTGACCCGTGGCGAGCACGGCATGACCCTGCTGCGTCCGGGGCACCCGGCCATGCACCTGCCGGCACGTGCCCGTGAAGTCTTTGATGTGACCGGCGCCGGTGACACCGTGATCTCCACCCTGGCCGCAGCCATCGCGGCTGGCGAAGAGCTGCCCCACGCCGTGGCCCTGGCCAACCTGGCGGCGGGCATTGTGGTCGGCAAGCTGGGCACGGCGGCCATCAGCGCCCCGGAACTGCGCCGGGCCATCCAGCGCTCCGAAGGGTCGGAGCGCGGCGTCTTGGGTATCGAGCAACTGTTGCTGGCGATCGACGACGCGCGCGCCCACAACGAAAGCATTGTGTTCACCAACGGCTGCTTCGACATCCTGCACGCCGGTCACGTGACGTACCTGGAGCAGGCGCGGGCCCAGGGCGATCGCCTGATTGTCGCGGTCAACGACGATGCCTCGGTCAGCCGCCTCAAGGGGCCGGGCCGGCCGATCAACAGCGTCGACCGCCGCATGGCGGTGCTGGCCGGTTTGGGCGCGGTGGACTGGGTGATCAGTTTCTCCGAGGGCACCCCGGAAAACCTGCTGGCGCAGGTCAAGCCGGACGTGCTGGTCAAGGGCGGCGACTACTCCGTCGACCAGGTGGTCGGCGCCGATATCGTCAAGGGCTACGGTGGCACCGTCAAAGTGCTGGGGCTGGTAGAAAACAGCTCGACCACGGCGATCGTCGAAAAAATCCGCAGCAATGAAGCGAGCTGACATGGCTGATTCTGTCGTTCTGATCACCGGCGGCGCGGGCTTTATCGGCTCGCACCTGGTGGATGCGTTGCTCGCCAAGGGCTATGCGGTGCGGGTGCTGGATGACCTGTCCACCGGCAAGCGCAGCAACCTGCCGATGGGCAACCCACGGCTGGCGCTGATCGAAGGCGATGTGGCCGACGCGGCACTGGTGGCCCGCGCAGCGGTGGGTGCCAGCGCGGTCGTGCACCTGGCGGCGGTGGCCTCGGTGCAGGCGTCGGTGGATGACCCGGTGAGCACGCACCAGAGCAACTTCATCGGCACCCTGAACGTGTGCGAGGCCACGCGTCAGGCCGGGGTCAAGCGGGTGGTATTTGCCTCCAGTGCGGCGGTGTACGGCAACAACGGCGAGGGCGACTCTATCGACGAGCAGACCTCCAAGCAGCCGCTCACGCCTTATGCATCGGACAAGCTGGCGGGGGAGCAATACTTTGATTTCTACCGCCGCCAGCATGGTCTGGAGCCGGTGATCTTCCGCTTCTTCAACATCTTCGGGCCGCGCCAGGACCCGTCCTCGCCCTATTCCGGGGTGATCAGCATCTTCAGCGAGCGCGTGCAAAAAGGCCTGCCCATCAGCGTGTTTGGCGACGGCGAGCAAACCCGCGATTTCATGTATGTGCAAGACCTGGTGGACGTGCTGGTGCAGGCCATCGAAGCGCCACAGGCGCCGTCAGGTGCGATCAACGTCGGCTGGAACCGCACCACCACGCTCAAGCACGTGCTGCAGGCGTTGGCCGACGTGGTGGGCGAGCTGCCCGCCGTCACCTACGGGCCAGCGCGTTCGGGGGACATTCGTCACTCGCGGGCCAATAACCAGCGGCTGCTGGCCAGCTTCACGCTGCCAGAGCCGACGCCGCTGGAAGTGGGCCTGGCGCGGCTGATCAAGGGGTGAATGAAGGCGAGCCGTCAACGGCTCGCTTTTTTCTTGGGCACGATCTTGCGCAGGATCTGCCGCGCCTTGCCGGTCAGGCGTTTGAACTTGGATTCTTTCTCGGGTTCGCTCAGGCCCTGCTGACGCAGCCAGTCCTTCCAGCGAATCCGCTCGTCGCGTACCAGCCAGCCTTCCTGCTGCGCGAAGCTTTCCGCCAGGTACAGGCCCCGGGTACTGGCCGGGATCAACTGGTCTTTTTTCACCGTGTACAGCTCGGGGCACGGCTGGCCGTCCTTGAGCGGCATCAGGTACAGGTCTGGCCGCTGACGGTCCAGGCGGGCCACCAGTTCGTCGCCTTCCAGGCGTTCATCCACATGAAACAGGCTCAGGGACTTGGCTTCCTTGGGCACTTCCAGGCGCAAGTCATAAATCAGCTGCAGCGACGCGGTGGGCAGGTGCACATAGGCCCGTGGCCGCTCGATCAACTGCATGGTGGCGCAGCGCACCGGGCGGGCCGCGCCGGACAGCGGCGACAAGCGAAACGGCAGCGCCTCGCGGTAGTGCAGGGCGGCGGAGTAGGGCGCCGGTAGCCAGGTGTCGTTGAAGCGCCCGCCCAGCCAGCCTTCCGGGGTTTCCAGCAGGCATTCCTCGGCGATTTCCTGGATGGCGGTGTGCAGCGGCAGGTTCAGTTCGTGGGCCGGGACGTAGCCGGAGATCAGCTTGAGCACCACGTCGCCCCGGTCCTGGCGGCGTTGACGCACCAGCACCCAATAGTCGCGGTTCTGCCAGTGCAGCGTGAGGCGTACCGACACGCCCAGGTTGGCCAGTTCGAGCACGAAGCGCTCGGCGTCCGCCACCTCCACCGGTTTGCGCCGTTGCAGGGTCTGGGCGAAATTGAGCGGCATGCCGACGCTCTGATAGCTCAGGCCTTCGGGGGTGGCTTCGACGTGGAGCGGCAGTGTTTTAAAGTTGCTGGGGTTTTTTCTTATCAGCGTGCGCGGCATGTCGGCTCCTTCTTGCGTCGGGGTCGGCCGCGTGGGCGGCATCAGAGTTGACGAATGACCTTGGCAGCGGTGGCCACGTTATGGGCCAGGTGCAGCGGGTTGATGGTCCCGACAATAGCACTGGCCACTCCCGTTTGCGCAAACAACAACGTGAAACTGGCGTGAATTGGATCCATTCCTGGCTCAAGGCAGACGTGCCCGCTGGCAAGCGCCTTTTTGACCAGGATGCCTTTGCCGTGGGCTGCGGCGTAATCAATCACGGCCTGCTCGTTCTGTTCGTTCAGATTGTAGGTGACCATCGCGCAATCGCCTTGTTCCAGAGCCTTCACACCGCCTTCGACGGTCTTGCCGGAAAACCCGAAACCGCGCAGCTTGCCTTCGCGCTTGAGGTCCGCCAGGGTCTGGTACACCTCGCAGTCGTTGAGGATGTGCAGGTCGTTGCCGTCGGAGTGCACCAGCACCAGGTCGATAAAATCGGTTTCCAGGCGTTGCAGGCTGCGTTCCACCGACTGGCGGGTGTGGGCCGCGCTGAAATCGTGACGGGACACGCCGCCTTCGAACTCTTCGCCGACCTTGCTCACAATCACCCAGTCCTTGCGCTGGCCGCGCAGCAACGGGCCCAGGCGTTCCTCGCTGCGCCCGTAGGCGGGGGCTGTGTCGATCAGGTTGATCCCCAATTCGCGTGCCTGACGCAGCAGCAGGCGGGCGTCGTCGTCACCGGGGATCTGAAAACCGCTGGGGTATTTCACGCCCTGGTCGCGGCCCAGTTTGACCGTGCCAAGGCCCAGGGGCGACACCAGCAGGCCGGTGCTGCCCAGTGGGCGGTGCAGGTCGTGCAGGGTCGGCAGGCTCATGGCAACAGTTGCTCCCAGGCAGGTTGGCCCAAGGCCGGTTTGGGCAGCTCAGGCAGGGCGTCGGCGGCGCCAGGCTGGATGCCGTCACGCTCCAGCGCGTGGATTACGCGGTCGGAAAAGTCTGGCGCCAGCGCCAGTTTGGTCGGCCAGCCCACCAGCAGGCGGTCCTGCTCGGCCAAAAAGGCGTTGTCTGGCCGGGTGAGGCCCGATTGCAGCGGCTCGGCACGGTCCACGCGCAGGGTGGCCCAGCGTGTCTGGTGCATGTCGATCCAGGGCAGCAACTGGCTGATTTCTTTTTGTGCCGTGGCGATCTGCTGCTCCGGCGTGCGGGCCACGCCTTCGGCTTCGGCGATGTCGCCGCCCATGTACCACACCCAATTGCCGTCGGCGGCCGGGTGGGTGGTGACGGTGATGCGCGGCTTGGTGCCGCCGCCCAGGCAGTGGGCGTACAGCGGTTTGAGGCCCGGGCCCTTGGCGATGATCATGTGCAGCGGCCGGGTCTGCATGGCCGGCTGGCTCAAGCCCAGGGCCTTCAACAGCTCGGCGGTGCCGCCGCCTGCGCTCAACACGATGCGCTGGGCGCGGATCTCGCGGCCATCGACCTTCAGGCCGACCAGCGCGCCGTCTTCGCGCAGCGGTTCGATGTGTTGCCCGGCGAGCAGGCCGTCACCGGCCAGCTGTGCCAGGCGGTCGATCAGGCTGGGAATATCGATCACCAACTCGGCCAGGCGGTACACCTTGCCCTTGAAGCGGCGGTCTTGCAGGGCTGGCGGCAGTTCGTCGCCCTTGACCTGGTCAACCCGGCCGCGCACCGCCTTGCTCGCAAAAAAACTGGTGAGGTTGCCCGCCAGGGTGCCCGGCGACCACAGGTAATGCGCCTCGGACAACAGGCGCACGCCGGACAGGTCCAGCTCGCCGTTGCCCGCCAGGGCATCGCGCCAGCGCCGAGGCATGTCGGCGATGGCTTCGGACGCGCCGGTCAGCGCGCCGTGCAGGGCGTATTTCGCACCGCCGTGAATGATCCCCTGAGACTTCACGCTCTGCCCGCCGCCCAAAGTGGCGCTTTCCACCAGCACCGTGGAAAACCCCCGCGCACGCAAGCGCGCATTGAGCCAGAGGCCAGCAACCCCGGCGCCGACAATCAGGACGTCGGTGGAAATAACGGATGGCATGCGCACGGGACCTCGACGCTGGAAAAGGGCCGGTAGTATAGCGCGCAGGGGCCCGTTTGAATTCGCAGCGTAAAACCTCAAGTCGCAGGCTGAGCCCTCTTAACGGCCGATTCGCCCCCGGCTCAGTGCCCCGCCGTTTTGGAGAACAGCTGTATCACCGCCACGCCCAATACGATCAGGGCCATGCCCAGCACGGCCGGGATATCGAGTTTCTGCCCATAGATAAACAACGCGGCGATGCTGACCAGCACGATCCCCAGCCCGGCCCACACTGCATACGCCACGCCCACCGGCACCGTACGCACCACCAGCGTCAGCATCCAGAAGCCTACGCCGTAGCCGACCACCACCAGCAACAGTGGGAACGGCGTGCTCAGGCCCTTGACCGCTTTGAGCGAGACGGTGGCGATCACTTCCGAGCAAATGGCAATGGCCAGGTAGAGGTAGGCGGCGTTCATGGGGGCAATCCTTGGTGTGACGTACTGGATGAGGTCGGTATTCTAGCGGGCATCCAGATAGGGTAAAGTCATTACCTATCCGTATTTGAGATGGGTTGAGCCATGAGCGTGCAATGGAATCTGGAGCAGCTACGCCTGTTTGTCCGCGTTGCCGAGCATCGCTCGTTTTCGGCGGTGGCCCGCGATCAGCGCAAGGCGCAGTCGGCGGTGAGCAACGGCATCGCCATGCTTGAGGCTGACCTGGGTGTGAGCCTGTTTGACCGCAGCAGCGGCCGCCAGCCCCGCCTGACCGAGGCCGGTGCGGTCTTGCTGGAAGAAGCGAAGGAAGTCGTGCGCCAGTGCGAGCGCCTCAGTGGCCGGGCGCTGTCGTTGATGCGTGGCGAAGAAGCCAGCCTGCGCCTGGCCCAGGATGAAGCCATGCTCTACCAGCCGGTACTCGACAGCCTTGAGGCCCTGGCCGGGAAATTTCCCAACCTGGAGGTGCAGCTTTCCAGCGTTGCCCAAGGCGATGTCGCACGCAAACTGGTGGAGCGCAAAGCCGACCTCGGGCTGTTGTTCTACCACGACCAGATCCCCGAGGCCTTGGAGCGGCGGGTGGTGGGCCGTGTGGAAATGGTCACCGTGTGCGGCGTCACGCACCCACTGGCCAAGGAGGGTTATGTGGATTGCCAGCGCCTGGCGCAGTTTCGTCAGTTGCTCATGTCCACCCAGACCAGCGTCTACCCCGGCAGCGAAGCCGCCAGCCCGCAGGTGTGGCGTGCCGACAGCTTTTACGTGCTCGCCGAATGGCTGGCGCGAGGCCTGGGCTGGGCCTGGTTGCCCCGGCATGTGGTGCAGTACCCGACCTACCAGAGCCACATGGTGGAACTGGACAGCGAATGGACGCCGCCCGCGCTGGTGGTGGAGATGGTCTGGCGGCGCGACGAACCGCTGGGCCCGGCGGCGCGGTTTTTGGCCGAACGTTTTGCGGAGTGCTTGCAGGCGATCGACTGAAAAAGCCGATAAACTCCGTCGCCATGAATAGAACTCTCTACAGCTGTCTGTTTTACCTGGCGCTGCCGTTGGTGGCTTTACGTCTGTGGCTGCGCGCGCGCAAGGCGCCGGCGTATGCCCAGCGCATCGGCGAGCGGTTTTCCTTGAACCTGCCCGCGATGCAACCCGGTGGTATCTGGGTGCATGCGGTGTCGGTGGGCGAAAGCATCGCCGCCGCGCCGATGATTCGCGGCTTGCTGGCGCGGTATCCGGCGCTGCCGATCACGGTCACGTGCATGACCCCCACCGGTTCCGAGCGTATCCAGGCACTGTTCGCCGGTGAGCCGCGTATCCAGCACTGCTACCTGCCGTACGATTTGCCCTGCGCGGCGCGGCGTTTTCTGGACCGTGTCCAGCCCAAGCTGGCGGTGATCATGGAAACCGAGCTGTGGCCCAACCATATTCACGCCTGCGCCCAGCGTGGCATTCCGGTGGCCTTGGCCAACGCCCGGTTGTCGGCCCGCTCGGCCAAGGGGTACGCCCGGTTTGCCAAGCTGACCGCGCCCATGCTGGCGCAGATGAGCCTGTTTGCCGTACAGACCGAAACCGAGGCCGAGCGTTTTCGCAGCCTGGGCGCGCGGCCTGAAACCGTGCAGGTCACCGGCTCGATCAAGTTCGACTTGACCGTCGACCCACAGCTGCTGGCGCGTGCGTCAGCCCTGCGCCAGCAGTGGCACGCCAGTGAGCGCCCCGTGTGGATCGCCGCCAGTACCCACGAAGGTGAGGACGAAGTGGTGCTTGCCGCCCATCGTCAATTGCTCGCCAGTTACCCCAATGCGCTGCTGATTCTGGTGCCCCGTCATCAAGAACGCTTCGGCCCCATGTTCGATCTGTGCCAGCAGCAGGGTTTTGCCACGGTGCGCCGTTCCAGCAGCGAGCCTGTCACCGCGCAAACGTCGGTGTTGCTGGGTGACACCATGGGCGAGCTGCTGTTTTTGTATGCGCTGGCCGACAGCGCGTTTGTCGGCGGCAGCCTGGTGCCGACCGGCGGGCACAACCCGCTGGAACCGGCGGCGCTGGCCAAGCCTGTGATCACCGGGCCGCACGTGTTCAACTTCCTGGAAATCAGCGCGATGATGCGCGAGGCCAAGGCGTTGCAAGAAGTCGACGACGCCCAAGGGTTGGCGGTGGCCGTGCAGCGGCTGTTCGAGTTGCCGCGCGACGCGCAAAAGATGGGTGAAGCGGGGCTGTCGGTGATGCGGGCCAATCAGGGCGCGTTGCAGCGGTTGCTGGACGGCCTGGGCCGGCTGATCAACCGCTGACTGGCCAGCGCCCGCAAACGCCAGGTTATTGCGGGCGGGCCTTGAGCTGGTCCGCTGCGGCCTTGGCCAGGTCCGGCGGCAAGAAGTCTTTGTCCGGGTTGTAGTCGGCCTTCAAATACTGCGTCAGGGCCTGCAAGTCTCCCGGGTTCAGCGTTCCCGCTGCCTGCTTCAACCGCAGGTTGTCGAGGATGTAGTCGTACCGGCTGTTGTTGTAGTTGCGCACCGACGAATACAGCTGGCGCTGGGCGTCCAGCACATCGACGATGTTGCGCGTGCCCACCTGATAGCCGATTTCCGTGGCGTCCACCGCGCTCTGGTTCGAGATGATCGACTGGCGGCGGGCCTGTACCTGCTCCACGTCGGTGTTGACCGCACGGTACAGGTTGCGGGTGTTTTCCACGACCTGGCGGCGCAGGCCTTCACGTTGTTGTTCGGTTTGGTCGAGGCGTGAATAGGACTCGCGCACCTGCGAGCTGGTGAGGCCGCCGCTGTAGATCGGGATGTTCAGGCGCAGGCCGATGGTGCGTTGTTCCACATCGCCCCGGTACGGCGTGCCAAACGCGTTCGGGTTGCTGAAGCCCAGCGCGTCGTTGTCACCTCTTTCGTATTGCGCTACCGCGTCCAGGGTCGGTGCGTGGCCGGCCTTGCGTTGTTTCAGGGTTTCTTCGGCAGCGGTCACCGCGTAGTTGCTGGCCAAAAGGTTCAGGTTCTGACGCCCGGCAGTTTCCACCCAGGCCTTGGCATCGTTGGGCAGCGGGGCCAGCACCGGCAGGGTGTGGACGATGCCCTGGATCGAGTTGTATTGGCGGTTGGTCAGGGTGATCAACGCTTCAAACGCGTCCTCGACCTGGCGCTGGGCCACGATCCGGTTGGCGCGGGCAGTGTCGTAGCTGGCCTGGGATTGCAGCACGTCGGTCTTGTCCGACAGGCCCACGTCAAAGCGCTCGTTGGACTGGTCCAGTTGGCGCTTGAACGCCGCTTCTTCGGCCTTGGTCGAGGCCAGGTTGTCTTGGGCGCGCAGCACGGCGAAGTAGTTTTCGGCGCTTTGCAAGATCAGGTTCTGCTCGGTGGCCGAGAGCTGCAGCGCGGCTTGTTCGTTGACCGCTTCGGCGGCTTGCAAGTGGAACCAGCGGTCGGCGCGAAACAGCGGCTGGCTCAAGGTGGCCCGCCAGGAGTGGGCGTCGCGGTTGGCCGTGGCGGCCGGTTGAGCGATCTGTGTGCGCACGTTGTTGGTATCGGCCCCGGCCGAGAGGTTAGGCAACAGGCCTGCGCGGGCCTGGGGCACCACTTCCTTTTGCGCGCCGTATTGGGCGCGGGCGGCGGCCAGGTCGGCGTTGTTGTCGACCGCTTCCTGGTAGACGCTGACCAGGTCGGTTTTGGTCGATAAGGGCGCTTCTGCTGCCCAGGCCAGTCCGTTGGTCGCACAAGACACGGCAAGCGCCAGTGAGAGTTTGCGCAGCATGAGGCGATCCCTATTAAAATATTATGGCTGTAATTTTGCGCCCAAGGCTATGACGAGTCAGGCGGTGCGTCAAGCGCCCGGGCAGTCGTCGAGTGTAGTGGCCCCATCAAGGTGCAACAATCCTGTGATGACGCCATTCATCCTGCCAACTGCATCGTCATTGGCAATTGGCCGGTCGGTTGGTCTAGACTGGCCGCGTTCTTGTCGGGGTGCCTTGCTACGAGGCTGAGATCGGTTGATGCCGGATCCCGTTGAACCTGATCAGGTTAGCGCCTGCGTAGGGAACAAGATTTCTCGTCACCCGGCGAGTCCTCTTGTGCTTCGTCCGGGATCGTTGTTCGTGTATCGAACAGCCCTCGTGCAGCAAGCACAGCACTGGTTTCAGTGCGTCCGTCCGTCACAGGTTCGCTCCGACAAACATCCACCGCCTGGAGAGTTGGAGAGCCCGTGATGAGTACAAAACTAAAAAACACCGTGCATTTGAGTGAGTCGGCCAAGGTCGACGAGCAGTCGGTCCAGCCGTTTACCCGTTCGCAGAAAGTCTACGTACAAGGCACCCGGCCGGACATTCGCGTGCCGATGCGCGAGATCAGCCTGGACGTGACCCCCACCGACTTCGGCGGTGAAATCAATGCCCCGGTCACGGTGTACGACACCTCCGGCCCCTACACCGACCCCAACGTGATCATCGACGTGCGCCAAGGCCTGGCCGACGTGCGCTCGCCGTGGATCGAGTCCCGCGCCGACACCGAGCGCCTGGCGGGCCTGAGCTCGCACTTCGGCCAGCAGCGCCTGAGCGACGCCGAGCTCACCGCCCTGCGGTTTGCCCACGTGAAAAACCCGCGCCGCGCCAAGGCCGGGGCCAATGTCACGCAGATGCACTACGCGCGCAAAGGCATCATCACTGCCGAGATGGAATACGTGGCCATCCGCGAAAACATGAAGCTGGAAGAAGCCCGCGATGCCGGTCTTTTGACCCAGCAACACGCCGGTCACAGCTTTGGCGCCAGCGTGCCGAAAATCATCACGCCCGAGTTTGTGCGCGAAGAAATCGCCCGTGGCCGCGCGATCATCCCGGCCAACATCAACCACACCGAACTGGAGCCGATGATCATTGGCCGTAACTTCCTGGTGAAGATCAACGGCAACATCGGCAACAGTGCCCTGGGTTCGTCCATTGAAGAAGAAGTGGCGAAACTGACCTGGGGCATCCGTTGGGGCTCGGACACCGTGATGGACTTGTCCACCGGCAAGCACATCCATGAAACCCGCGAGTGGATCATCCGCAACTCGCCCGTACCGATCGGCACCGTGCCGATCTACCAGGCCCTGGAAAAAGTCGGCGGCGCCGCCGAAGACCTGACCTGGGAGCTGTTTCGCGACACGCTGATCGAACAGGCCGAGCAGGGCGTCGACTACTTCACCATCCACGCGGGCGTGTTGCTGCGCTACGTGCCGCTGACCGCCAAGCGCGTCACCGGCATCGTGTCCCGTGGCGGTTCGATCATGGCCAAGTGGTGCCTGGCGCACCACAAAGAGAACTTCACCTACACGCATTTCGACGAAATCTGCGAAATCATGAAGGCCTACGACGTCAGCTTCTCCCTCGGCGACGGCCTGCGCCCGGGCTCGATTGCCGACGCCAACGACGCCGCGCAGTTCGGCGAGCTGGAAACCCTCGGCGAGCTGACCAAGACCGCCTGGAAGCACGACGTGCAAACCATGATCGAAGGCCCGGGCCACGTGCCCATGCAGTTGATCAAAGAGAACATGGACAAGCAGCTCGAATGCTGCGACGAGGCGCCGTTCTACACCCTGGGCCCGTTGACCACCGACATCGCGCCGGGCTACGACCACATCACCTCCGGCATCGGTGCGGCGATGATCGGCTGGTTCGGCTGCGCCATGCTCTGCTACGTCACGCCCAAGGAACACCTGGGCTTGCCCAACAAGGATGACGTGAAGACCGGGATCATCACCTACAAGATCGCCGCCCATGCGGCGGACCTGGCCAAGGGGCACCCGGGGGCGCAGATCCGCGACAACGCATTGAGCAAGGCGCGCTTCGAGTTCCGCTGGGAAGACCAGTTCAACCTGGGCCTGGACCCGGACACCGCGCGTTCGTACCACGATGAAACGCTGCCCAAGGATTCGGCCAAGGTCGCGCATTTTTGCTCGATGTGCGGGCCCAAGTTCTGCTCGATGAAGATCACCCAGGAAGTGCGCGAATACGCAGCGAACCAGCGCATCGAGGCAGTGGACATCGACGTGGCGCAGGGCTTGGCCGAGCAGGCGCAGCGGTTCAAGCAGGAAGGCAGCCAGCTGTACAAAAAAGTCTGATCCGCCCTCGCGGGCACGCCCGGCCCCCTCTTTTTTGACGCGGTTCACACCGCAACAAGGGGGGGCGGGCTTGCCCGCGTAGCGCTCTGGCAACCAACACCTATCCCTGCGAGATAACCCTCCTTGAACAATCAACCCAGCACCTATTCCCCCGACACGGCCGTGCCCGGCGACAAGCGCGTCTTTGGCGCCCGTGACCTCTTTTCCCTATGGTTCTCCCTGGGCATTGGCCTGATGGTGCTGCAAACCGGTGCGCTCCTGGCGCCGGGCCTGGGCCTGTCGGGGTCGTTGCTGGCTATTTTCCTCGGCACGCTGGTCGGCGTGCTGTTATTGGCCGCTGTGGGCGTGATCGGTAGTGACACCGGCCTGTCCGCCATGGCCGCCCTCAAACTCAGCCTGGGCGCAAAAGGCGCCAGCCTGCCGGCGCTGCTCAACCTGTTGCAACTGGCTGGCTGGGGCTCGTTTGAGCTGATTGTGATGCGCGACGCCGCGAGCCTGTTGGGCACGCGGGCCTTCAGCGAGGGCAGCCTGTTGGCCAACCCGCTGCTCTGGACCTTGGTTTTTGGCGCACTTGCCACCCTGCTGGCGGTGAGTGGCCCGCTGACCTTTGTGCGTAAGGTTTTGCGCAAATGGGGCATCTGGCTGCTGCTGGCCGCGTGCCTGTGGCTCACCTGGAACCTGTTCGCCAAGGCCGACCTGGCCGCCCTGTGGACGCAGGCCGGTGACGGATCTATGCCGTTTGCCGCAGGTTTTGATATTGCGATCGCGATGCCGCTGTCCTGGTTGCCGCTGATCGCCGACTACTCACGCTTTGGCAAGCGTGCCAGGAGTGTGTTTGGCGGCACCGCGCTAGGCTTTTTTATCGGCAATATCTGGCTGATGAGCCTGGGGGTGGCCTACACGCTGGCGTTCGCGCCGAGCGGGGAAGTGAATGCGCTGCTGTTGGCGTTGGCCGGTGCCGGCCTTGGGATCCCGCTGTTGCTGATTCTGCTGGACGAGTCAGAAAACGCCTTTGCCGATATTCACTCGGCAGCCGTGTCCAGCGCGGTGCTGTCGCGCCTGAACGTTGAGCACCTGGCATTGGCGATTGGTGTGCTGTGCACGCTGATCGCGTGCCTTGCACCGTTGGCCCAATACCAGAACTTCTTGCTGTTGATCGGCTCGGTGTTCGCGCCGCTGTTTGGCGTGGTGCTGGTGGACCACTTCATCTTGCGCCGCCGCGCCCCAGTGGCGGTCAAGGCCTTGCACTGGCCGGCGCTGCTGGCCTGGCTCGGCGGCATCAGCACCTACCACCTGTTGGCCAACGCCTACCCGGACGTCGGCGCGACCCTGCCTGCGCTGGTGCTGGCAGGGGTGATGCACTGGCTTCTCGGGCGGGCCTTCAGCGGGTCGCAGGCACCAGCTCAGGCTTGATCACGCCGGTGAGGCGGGCATAGGGGATGGTCATTTCGATCAGCCCCAGTGCATACGGCGCGATGGTGGTCACGTTGTACTTGAGCACCACGCCGTTGGTGGTCAGGGCTACGTTGGGGGTTTTCTGGAACGGCCAGTTCTTCACGAACGCAGGGTCGCGGTCCATCTGCGAGTTGATCAGCCAGTTGTTGTGGGCCACTTTCGCGGTTTTCCAGAACGCGTCCTCCTGGCCGGGCCGCAGCATGTCGGCCAGGCTCAGCTCCTTGTGCAGCAGGCGCGAATAATTGATGAAACCCCGGCCCGGGTCGCCATGGGCGCCGCCGGTGTCCAGGTAGCTCGACACTTCGATGATCACCAGCGCGTCATGTTGCTCGCGTACCTTGGCTTGCAGGTACAGGCTGTGGCGGTCGGGTGACTCGCGCAAAAACTGTTCGCGGTAGGCGCTTAGGGTGCTCGGCATGCTCTGGCCGGGCGAGGTGCGGGCCATCTGCAGCAGGCGCTGTTCGATGAGCTGGTCCAACTGCGGCTCGCTCGGGAAGTGCACGGTGTCGATGTTCACCAGCGGGCAGTCGGGGCTGGTGCAGCCGGGTTTGATCTGTTCGGAGGCGTCGGCGGTGGTGTCCAGGGGTTTCTGGGCGCTGGGCTGGAACAGGCTCTGGCAGGCGCCGAGGGTCAGGGCGATACAGGCCACGGAGGCGATTTTCAAAAACGACATGTGCGTCCTTCATGAATCGAGAGAAAGCGAAGAGTGTGCCGCTTGGACTACCGACGCAGCAGTCAGTTCGCCACTAAGCTGATGGAGGGGAGTTTGACCTGCGCCGTCCCGACCGGCAACCGGAAAGGGGCTGCATCGTAGCGCGTCGGCGCGTTAGGATGGCGCGATGTCGAGTCCCGCACTAAACGAGGTTGATATGACGGACACCGCAAAATCGAAGCCGGCCAAGGTCGAGATCGTTCAGCGCGACAACGCCTACAAGGGTTTTTACAAGCTCGACCGGCTGACGCTGCGCCATGAGCTGTTTGAGGGCGGCATGAGCCGCGAGCTGAACCGCGAAGTCTTCGTGCGACACGACGCGGTGTGCGTGCTGCCCTACGACCCGCAGCGCGATGAAGTGGTGCTGATCGAACAGTTTCGCGTCGGCGCCCTGGGCCGTACCGACAACCCGTGGCTGGTGGAGATGGTCGCCGGGCTGATTGACAAGGATGAGCAACCGGAGGAAGTTGCACACCGCGAAGGCGAAGAGGAAGCTGGCCTGACGTTCTCCGCGCTCTGGCCCATCACTCAATATTTCCCGTCGCCGGGGGGCAGTACCGAGTTTGTCCACTTGTACCTGGGGCGTTGCGACAGCTCCGGCGCCGGTGGCGTCCATGGATTGGAAGAAGAAGCCGAAGACATCCGCGTCACCGCCTGGGCCTTTGAAGACGCCCTGCAAGCGGTGCGCGACGGTAAAATTTCCAATGCAGCCAGCATCATCGCCCTGCAATGGCTGGCGCTTAATCGCGCAGAAGTGAGGGGGTTATGGCAGTAAAGGCACGGGAACGATATCGGGTTGACCTGGTGGGGCTGCAAGCCGCCTGCGAGGCCAACTATGCACGGCTGATGCGCCTGTTGCCCGACATGCGCCACAGCCTTGAGGCGCGGCGCATCGGTGTGAGCCATGGCGACCAGATGCTCGGCGTACTCACCCTGGAGGTGGCGGTGAACTGCCCGTACACCACCACCCTGCGCGTGCGCCAGGAACACAGCCTGCCCTGGCTGCCGGTGCCGCAGCTGGAAGTGCAGGTGTACCACGACGCACGCATGGCCGAAGTGATCAGCGCCGAACACGCGCGGCGCTTTCGCAGCATCTACCCGTACCCCAACGTGTTCATGCACCAGCCGGATGAGAAAGCACAGCTCAATGTGTTCCTCGGCGAATGGCTCAGCCACTGTCTGGCGCTTGGCCATGAGTTTGAAGCGGTTCGCTAGATGTGAACTTCGTCTGCTTCACGGGTTTCCTCTTTGTGTCCTGCCCCAGCATAATCGCGGCATATGCCCATGCCCCGGGAGGCCGCCTTGTCGAGCGTATCCACCTTGAACCCTGACACCGCGTTGCTGGTGCAGTTGTCCGACAGCCACCTGTTTGCCCAGGCGGACGGCGGGCTGCTGGGCATGAACACGCGCGACAGCCTGCAAAAAGTCATCGACCTGGTGCGGGCTCAACAGGCCGATATCGACCTGGTGCTGGCCACGGGGGACTTGTCCCAGGATGGGACGCTCGCCTCCTACCAGGTGTTTCGCGACCTGAGCGGGCAGATCCCGGCGCCAGCGCGCTGGATCCCGGGTAATCACGACGAACCTCAAGTCATGGCGCAAGCCGCCGTCCACAGCGCATTGCTGGAGCCGGTGGTGGACGTGGGCAACTGGCGCGTCACCCTGCTGGACTCGGCCGTGCCGGGCTCGGTGCCGGGTTATCTGGCGGATCAGCAGCTGCAACTGCTGGCGCAAGCCTTGAGCGAGGCGCCCCAGCGTCATCATCTGGTGTGCCTGCATCACCACCCGGTGCCTATCGGATGCGCGTGGATGGCGCCCATCGGCCTGCGCAACCCCGACGCGCTGTTTGCCGTGCTGGACCGCTTCCCGCAGGTGCGCGCGGTGCTGTGGGGCCATGTGCATCAACCGATCGACCGCGAGCGCAAGGGCGTGCGCCTGTTGGCGTCGCCGTCCACCTGCATCCAGTTCGCCCCCGGCAGCGAAGACTTCCAGGTCAGCGAAGAAGCGCCCGGTTACCGCTGGCTGCGCCTGCACGCCGACGGACGGTTGGACACCGGCGTCGAGCGCCTGGAAAACTTCGAATTCACGGTGGATTACGACGCCAGCGGCTACTGACCCGCGCCGGTACTCACACCCCTTGAGTTCCCTGTAAACTGCGCCTCTTTGTCTGTGCACGGAGAGCTCGGTATGCCCGCTTCCATCCTTTACATCCACGGTTTCAACAGCGCCCCGGCCTCCACCAAGGCCAGCCAGTTGATCACTGTGATGGGCAGCCTCGGCCTGGCCGACCACCTGCGTGTACCGGCCCTGCATCATCACCCGCGCCAGGCCATGGCCCAGCTGGAGCAGGCGATCGGCGAACTGGGGCGCCCGCTGCTGGTGGGTAGCTCGTTGGGCGGCTACTATGCAACCCATCTTGCCGAGCGCCACGGCCTCAAGGCCCTGTTGGTCAACCCGGCGGTCAGCCCGCACACGATGTTCGACGGCTACCTCGGCACCCAGAAAAACCACTACACCGACGAAACCTGGGAGCTGACTCACGACCACGTCACGGCGCTGGCGGCGCTTGAGGTGGCAGCGCCGCGGGACGCCGGGCGGTATCAGGTGTGGTTGCAGACCGGGGACGAAACACTGGATTATCGCCTCGCCCAGCAGTATTACCGGGCCTGTGCCTTGCGCATCCAGGCCGGTGGCGACCACAGTTACCAAGGCTTCGCCCGGCAATTGCCGGCGCTGTTGAGTTTTGCCGGCATTGGCGCCGATCAGTATCAATCCTTCGATTTCGCAGCACTTTGAAATCGCAGGTTACTTTTTAATCGAACGACTCACGACGAGACCCCATGGCCACTCCCAGCGCTAGCTCTTATAACGCCGACGCCATCGAAGTCCTCTCGGGCCTCGATCCGGTGCGCAAACGCCCCGGCATGTACACCGACACCAGTCGGCCGAACCACCTTGCCCAGGAAGTCATCGACAACAGCGTCGACGAAGCCTTGGCCGGGCATGCCAAGTCCGTGCAAGTCATCCTGCACGCCGACCACTCCCTGGAAGTGTCCGACGATGGCCGCGGCATGCCCGTGGACATCCACCCCGAAGAGGGCGTGCCGGGGGTCGAGCTGATCCTCACCAAGCTGCACGCCGGTGGCAAGTTCTCCAACAAGAACTACCAGTTCTCCGGTGGCCTGCACGGCGTGGGCATTTCGGTGGTCAACGCCTTGTCCACGCTGGTGCGGGTCAAGGTCAAGCGCGACGGCAACGAGTACCAGATGACCTTCGCCGATGGCTACAAAGCCACCGACCTCGAGGTGATCGGCACCGTTGGCAAGCGCAACACCGGCACCAGCGTGTACTTCTCGCCGGACCCGAAATACTTCGATTCCGCCAAGTTTTCCATCAGCCGCCTCAAGCATGTGCTCAAGGCCAAGGCCGTGTTGTGCCCGGGGCTTTTGGTCAGCTTTGAAGACAAAGGCACGGGCGAAAAGGTCGAGTGGCACTACGAAGACGGCCTGCGTTCGTACCTGGAAGACTCGGTGGTCGAATTCGAGCGCCTGCCCAACGAGCCGTTCTGCGGCAGCCTCGCCGGTAATAAAGAAGCGGTCGACTGGGCCCTTTTGTGGCTGCCCGAAGGCGGCGACAGCGTGCAGGAAAGCTACGTCAACCTGATCCCCACCGCCCAGGGCGGCACCCACGTGAACGGGTTGCGCCAGGGGTTGCTGGACGCCATGCGCGAGTTCTGCGAATACCGCAGCCTGCTGCCGCGCGGCGTGAAGCTGGCGCCGGAAGATGTGTGGGAGCGCATCGCGTTCGTGCTGTCGATGAAAATGCAGGAGCCGCAATTCTCCGGCCAGACCAAGGAGCGCTTGTCGTCCCGTGAGGCGGCGGCGTTTGTGTCCGGGGTGGTCAAGGACGCCTTCAGCCTGTGGCTCAACGAGCACCCGGAATTGGGCATGGCCCTGGCGGAGCTGGCGATCAGCAACGCCGGGCGTCGTCTCAAGGCCAGCAAGAAAGTCGAGCGCAAGCGCATCACCCAGGGCCCGGCCCTGCCGGGCAAACTGGCCGACTGCGCCGGGCAGGACCCGATGCGCTCCGAGCTGTTTCTGGTGGAAGGGGATTCCGCCGGCGGTTCGGCCAAGCAGGCGCGGGACAAAGAGTTCCAGGCGATCCTGCCGCTGCGCGGCAAGATCCTCAACACCTGGGAAGTCGACGGCAGCGAAGTGTTGGCCAGCCAGGAGGTGCACAACATCGCCGTGGCCATCGGGGTGGACCCGGGCGCCGAAGACATGAGCCAGCTGCGCTACGGCAAGATCTGCATCCTCGCCGACGCCGACTCCGACGGCCTGCACATCGCCACCTTGCTCTGCGCGCTGTTCGTGCAGCATTTCCGCCCGCTGGTGGACGCAGGTCACGTGTACGTCGCCATGCCGCCGCTGTACCGCATCGACCTGGGCAAGGACATTTTCTACGCCCTGGACGAAGCCGAGCGTGACGGCATCCTCGACCGCCTGGTGGCCGAGAAGAAACGCGGCAAGCCGCAAGTCACCCGATTCAAAGGCCTTGGCGAAATGAACCCGCCGCAACTGCGCGAAACCACCATGGACCCCAACACCCGGCGCCTGGTGCAGTTGACCCTGGACGATTTTGCCGCGGCTTCGGAGATCATGGACATGCTGCTGGCCAAAAAGCGCGCGTCAGACCGCAAGAGCTGGCTGGAGTCCAAAGGCAACCTGGCCGAGGTGCTGGGCTGATGCTCAGCCGTTTCGCCCTGGCGATGCTGCTGTTGAGCGGGTTGGCTGCCACCTCGGTGGTGGCAGCGCCTGCGGTTGAGCTCAAGATGCTGTCGGAACACCCGGTGCAGGGCATGCGCGGCGGCAACCTGTCGGGCCTGGCCTTGTGCGGCAAGGAGCTGTGGACGGTGTCCGACCGCGACGACGATCAGATCTACCGGCTCGATACCCGCGCCGACACGTGGCAGGCCGAAACGGTCACGATCGAGGTGCCGCCGGTGCCGGACTCCGGGTTGCCCTGGGGGCTGCGCTCGCGCACCAAGGCCGCGTCGCTGGTGCGTGGCGGTGACCTGGACTTTGAAGGCATCACCTGCGACGCGGCGGGCAATCTTTATATCGTCAGCGAAGCCCATGCCGCGGTCCTGCAAGTGCCAGCCGCTGGCGAGCCCGAGTGGCTGAAAATCGCCCCGGGCATGGTGCGCGAAGCGCGGGCCAGTGGCATGTTGCTGCACTTCAATGCGTTATTTGAAGGCATCGCGATCAACCCGCAGGGCAATCAGCTATGGCTGGCAGCCGAGCGCGAACGGCGCGGGCTGATTGTGCTCAAGCGCCCGCAAAGCCTGTGGGACTGCGACGGGGCCTGCGTGTTGCTGAGCGAGGCGGGCCAGGAAATGCAGCCCGCGCAATTCCCAGGTGCCAAGGCAGTGTCCAAGGACTTTGCCGACCTTTCGCTGTTCAACGGCAAGCTGTTTACGCTGGAGCGTAACGCGTACCAGGTGTGCCGCCGGGATGCGGTCACGGCCAAGGTCGAGCTGTGCTGGTCGTTTGCCGATGAAGCCTTGGCGCCCAACCGCCGCTATAACCAGCCTTATGGCTTGGCTGAAGCGTTGGTGGTGGATGCTGACGGCGCCTGGATCGGCATCGACAACAATCTGAAGCCCCGCGCCGACGGTGAAAAACGCCCGATGGTCTATCGTTTTGCCGCCCCGCCCGGTGGCTGGAGCGCCAAGCCATGAGCCACCCTGTTTATGAATTCAACCAGTGCAGTGGCCTGTTGCCGCTGCACCTGACCCCTATGATGAGGCCCGCATGAGTGACATCCTCGCAGACAGCTTAGAGGGCGTAGAGCGCCGATCGCTGGCTGACTTCACAGAAAGTGCCTACCTCAACTACTCCATGTACGTGATCATGGACCGTGCCTTGCCGCATATCGGCGACGGCCTGAAGCCCGTGCAACGGCGCATCGTCTATGCCATGAGTGAGTTGGGCCTGGACGCCGACGCCAAGCACAAGAAGTCGGCGCGTACCGTCGGCGACGTGCTGGGTAAATTCCACCCCCACGGTGATTCCGCCTGCTACGAAGCCATGGTGCTGATGGCGCAGCCGTTCAGCTACCGCTACACGCTGGTGGACGGCCAGGGTAACTGGGGGGCGCCGGATGATCCCAAGTCGTTCGCTGCCATGCGGTATACCGAAGCGCGGCTTTCCCGTTATTCCGAAGTACTGTTGAGTGAGTTGGGCCAGGGCACCGCCAACTGGGGGCCGAACTTTGACGGCACCCTGGAAGAACCCCTGGTATTGCCGGCACGTTTGCCGAATATCCTGCTCAATGGCACCACCGGTATCGCCGTGGGCATGGCCACTGACGTGCCGCCGCACAACCTGCGGGAAGTCGCCAGTGCGTGCGTGCATTTGCTCGACGAGCCCAAGGCCACGGTCGAGCAGCTGTGCGAACACATCAAGGGCCCGGACTACCCGACCGAGGCGGAGATCATCACGCCGCGCGCCGACCTGCTGAAAATGTACGAAACCGGCAAGGGCTCGGTGCGCATGCGTGCCGTGTACCACGTCGAAGACGGCGACATCATCGTCACCGCGCTGCCGCATCAGGTGTCCGGCGCCAAGGTGCTGGAGCAGATCGCCGCGCTGATGCAGGCCAAGCCGTCGAAACTGCCGCAAGTGGCCGACCTGCGTGACGAGTCCGACCACGAGAACCCGTGCCGCATCGTGATCATCCCGACCAACAGCAAGGTTGATCATGAAGTACTGATGCAGCACCTGTTTGCCAGCACTGAGCTGGAATCCACCTACCGGGTCAACGTCAACATCATCGGCCTGGACGGCAAGCCGCAGCTGAAGAACCTGCGCAACCTGCTGGTGGAGTGGCTGGAGTTCCGCGTACAGACCGTGCGCCGCCGCCTGCAATTTCGCCTGGACAAGGTCGAGCGCCGCTTGCACCTGTTGGACGGTTTGCTGATTGCCTATCTCAACCTGGATGAAGTGATTCACATCATCCGGACCGCCGAGCACCCAAAGGCCGAGCTGATCGCGCGTTTTGAACTCAGCGAGATCCAGGCCGATTACATCCTCGACACCCGCCTGCGCCAGCTGGCGCGCCTGGAAGAGATGAAGCTGCGCGACGAACAGGACGCGCTGCTCAAGGAGCAAGCCAAGCTGCAAGCCCTGCTGGGCAGCGAAGCCAAGCTGAAGAAACTGGTGCGCAGCGAGCTGATCAAAGACGCCGAAACCTATGGCGACGACCGCCGCTCGCCAATCGTGGAGCGCACGGAAGCCAAGGCGTTGACGGAAACGGAGCTGCTGCCTAACGAGAAAATTACCGTCGTTCTGTCGGAAAAGGGTTGGGTTCGCTCAGCCAAGGGGCATGATATCGACGCGACCGGCTTGTCGTACAAGGCTGGTGACGGGTTCAAGACCGCTGCGGCGGGGCGTTCCAACCAGTTTGCGGTGTTTATCGACTCCACCGGGCGCAGTTATTCGGTGCCGGCCCACACGTTGCCGTCGGCACGCGGGCAGGGCGAGCCGCTGACCGGGCGCCTGGCGCCACCGCCGGGGGCGAATTTTGAGTGTGTGTTGCTGCCGGATGACGACGCCTTGTACGTGATCGCTTCCGACGCCGGTTACGGTTTTGTGGTCAAGGGTGAAGACCTGCAGGCCAAGAACAAGGCGGGCAAGGCGTTGTTGAGCCTGCCTAGCAGTTCGCGGGTCATCGCGCCTCGGCCTATTGGGGATTTGGAGCAGGACTTGTTGGTGGCGGTCACTAACGAAGGGCGTCTGTTGATCTTCAAGGTTTCCCTGTTACCCCAGCTGGGCAAAGGCAAGGGCAACAAGATCATCAGTGTTCCGGGTGAAAAGGTTGCGAGCCGGGAGGAATATGTGACCGATATAGCTGTTCTTCCTTATGGGGCCTCCTTGGTATTGCAAGCGGGCAAGCGAACGCTCTCACTTAAACCCAATGATCTTGAGCACTACATCAGTAGCGAGCGGGGCCGGCGGGGTAACAAATTGCCGCGTGGCTTCCAGCGAGTGGACGCATTGCTGGTGGAAACACCCGCTTAAGGTCATTTAGAGCGCCCGATCTACGATTTAACCCGTAGATCGACGCTTTCGCGCTGGAGTCATGGCGCATATTCACGGATGATATGGCCTCTTCAGCGCCGGCGTAGCCGCGCGTATACACGTTTATTTGCGTATTACAGTGTGGCAGGCCATGCGGCCGCCACTTGGATGGGATGATGACTGCTCCGCGCCTTCCTTTGATTTTATTGCTCGCTGGCCTCCTGGGGCTGGCGGGTTGCAGCACACACCAACCGGTGTCGCTGTACCAGCTGGACAGCGGAAGTCCGGCTCAACCTGCACAAAGTGCGGGCATGGCTGTATTGCTGGGCCCTGTGGTGGTCGCCGACTACCTGCAACGTGAAACCCTGCTGCAACGTCAGAACGACGGCAGCCTGCAAGGTTCCGTCGATGGACGCTGGGCAGGTAGCCTTTCGGCGGATATCAACCAATTGGTGCTGCGCCAGGTGGCCGGTCACCTGGACAGCCAGCGCGTCGTCCTGGCCCCGGCGCCCACCGGGTTTACCCCGGACGTGCAGGTGTTGTTGACCATCACCCGCCTGGACTCCGGCGCCACACAGCCCGCGATCCTGGATGCGCAGTGGCGCTTGATCGACCGCCGTGGCCAGGTGCGGGATAACCGCATCGTGCACTTGCAGGAAGAACACGCGGGCACCACGGCCTCCCAGGTCCAGGCCCAGGGTGTGTTGTTGCAGCACCTGGCGCAGCAATTGTCGGTGGCCCTCAAGCCTTTGGCCAACCAGCCTTCCGTGGCAGAAGCCCCGCGCAAGGCGGCCCCGGCCCCCAAGCCTGCAGTACCGGAAAAGCCGAAGATGCCGGTTGCCGCGCCGATTCGCACGGATATGGAAGTGTTCAGGTTCTGATCTGAATACCTGCAAAAAGGCCCGCTCTGTTGAGCGGGCCTTTTTGTTTGTCCGGGATTTATGGCGGGGCGGGGCAGGCCCGCCTCGCGTCAGCTCTTGTTGCGCGTCTCGTGCATCCGCGCCAGCTGGCGTTCCAGCATCGACGGGTACGGCTCCATCAGCCGTTCCACGCAGCTTGCGCCTTCGGGGCTGGCAATCGGGCGGATCCGTGCACGTTGGCGAATCAGCGAGTCATCACTGATCTTGCGCTCCACCAGCAGCAGGTTGCGGCTGTGTTGCGACAACGCCAGTGCGTCCTGCGCGGTTTCGGTCAGCAGCAGGTCGATCTGGCTGATGCCGTACAAGTCGTCACCCAGCGTCAGGCCCAGTTGCAGCTGCAAGGTAATGCCGCTGTCGGCCACTTCGATCTGCAACGCATGGCCCAGCGCCCGTAGCAACTCGCCGCAGCAAATGGCGTTGGTCAGGTAGTCTTCGCCGCTGTCTTCGCTGTGGAACAGCATCAGGGTGCTGCCATCGTTCAGGGTGTGCAGTTCGCTCTGGTACAGCGAAGCGGCCTGGTCGAGGCAGTCACGGTAGCGTTCCAGCAACTCGGTGAGGCGTGTGCGAGGCAAGCGGCGCAACTGGTCCTGTGCACCCAGTTGAACCGCCAGTACGGCGCTGTACTGAGGCTGGGTGTTTTGCACGGGCGCAGGCTTGGGCGCGGTGGCTACGGGGGCGGAGTTGTCCCGCAGGTCGGCGAACGGGTCTTCCTCGTCCAGCTCGTCCTCTTCGGCGTGCAGGGGCTTGCGCAGCGCGGGCTTGGGCGCCGGGGCTTCGTCGAAGTCGTGGCTTTTGCCTTCAAAGGCGGGCTCGTCGTCTTCGTAGTCGGTGTCGTCGTAATCGGGCTCGGGTTCAACCTCGGGCACCGTTGGCTCCGGTGCGAAGCTTGCGTGCAACTGGCGGGCGAGGTCGCCGATTTCGTCCTGGCGGTCGGTGCCGGGGGTGTGTTCATCGATATCGCGCAGCCAGATGCGCAGTTGCATCAGCGGCGTGGAGATATGCCTGCCCAGGCGCAGGCTCAAGGCCAGTGCCAATGCCAGCAGGATCGCGCTCAAGATGCCCATGCTTTGCAGGCTGATGGTCATCGGTTGCTGGAACTGCTGCATGTCCAGGCTGATGCGCAGTTGGCCGGCCTTCACATCCTGAAACGTAATATTGCTCGAATACAGGCCTTCTGCTTCGCCCAGCAGGCCGTTTTTCGGGCGCTGCCCGGCTTCGGCCATGATCCGGTTGTCCACGCTGTAGATCGCCGCGTGGGCCACCAGCGGGTTTTTGGTCAGGTTGTTGAGCAGCACGTTGAGGCTGAGGATGTCGTTGGACACCAACAGCTCGGTCGCCGACGTGGCGGTCTGCGTCGTCAGGCTTGCGCCCAATGCGTCGGCTTGCTCGTGCATGGCCTGCTTGAACTGCAAACCCATCACGCAGGCGTAGATCACCAGGGCCAGGGCGACCAGGATCACGTTATGGCTGGCGATGCGTAATGCGATCGGCACGCGGCGGTGACGCAGTGCGCGGAAGATCAGCAGGAAGAAGTTATCGGTTTTTACTGGCGTGGGCCGGTTCACTTGCGCTCGGCTCTTTAGTCCGTGAAGTTGACGCGCAGTATAGCGACAGGCCCTAGACCGGCAAAGCGCTGCCTGTGCCGATGGTCACTGAAAGTGGGTAGAATGCGGTTTTTTTCCAGCTCGGGGGTGCGCTTTGCGCGAAATTGTCCTGATTAACATCACGGGGGAAGACCGTCCGGGTCTTACCGCGGCCATTACCGGTGTTCTGGCGCAGGGTGGTGTGAATATTCTCGACATCGGCCAGGCGGTGATCCACGACACGCTGTCGTTTGGCATCCTGGTGGACATTCCAAGCACCGAGCACGCCTCGTCCGTGCTCAAGGACATCCTGTTTACGGCCCATAAACTGGACCAGCAGGTGCGTTTCACCCCGGTGTCCGAAGAGGACTACCAACAGTGGGTGGCGGGCCAGGGCAAACAACGCCACATCGTCACGCTGCTGACGCGCAAGGTCACGGCCGAGCAGTTGCAGCGCGTGAGCTCGATCACCGCTCAGTATGGGTTGAACATCGACCACATTGACCGTTTGTCGGGTCGCATGCCGCTGGACGCCCCGGTCGACAAGGGCAAGGGCTGCATCGAGTTTTCTGTGCGCGGTGAGCCAGCAGATCCACAGGCCCTGCGTGCAGAATTCTTGAGCGTGGCCCAGGAACTGAACGTCGATATCGCCTTCCAGGAAGATTCGCTGTTTCGCCGCAACCGCCGTTTGGCGGTGTTCGATATGGACTCCACACTGATCGAAGCCGAAGTCATCGATGAGCTGGCCAAGGCGGCCGGTGTGGGCGAGCAGGTGTCGGCGATTACCGAACGTGCCATGGCCGGTGAGCTGGATTTTCGCGCCAGTTTCAAGGAGCGCCTGGCGTTGCTCAAAGGGCTGGATGTGGGCGTGCTGGACGCTATCGGCGCGTCCCTGCGCCTGACCGAGGGCGCTGAAACGCTGTTCGCCGAACTCAAGCGTCTGGGTTACAAGACCGCCATCCTGTCGGGCGGCTTCACCTACTTCGCCAAACAGTTGCAGGCCAAGCTGGGCATCGACTATGTGTTCGCCAACGAGCTGGAAGTGGTGGATGGCAAAGTGACCGGCGTGGCGGTCGAGCCGATTGTGGACGCGCAGCGCAAGGCGGATTTGCTCAAGGAGCTGGCCCACAAGGAAGGTTTGCGTCTGGAGCAGACCATTGCGGTGGGCGACGGCGCCAACGATTTGCCGATGCTGGCGATCGCCGGGCTGGGCGTGGCGTTTCGGGCCAAGCCTTTGGTCAAACAATCGGCCAAGCAGGCGATTTCGACCTTGGGGCTGGACGGGGTGCTGTATCTGCTGGGCTTGCGCGACCGCGACGGTCAGCTGTAACCCAATGACCGTTCCCACGCCTGCGTGGGAACGGTCATCACCTCAGGCGTTGGGTGAGCCGATGCCTTGGCCCATCTGCACCGGCGAGCCTGCCGCCAGTTCTTCAGCCCATTTCACCTGACCTGGCCCGAACAGCACGATGGCGGTCGAACCCAGCTTGAAGCGGCCCAGTTCCGCACCTTTTTCCAGGTGGATCGGCGCACGCGCCGCTTCGTCGTAACGGAAGGTTTTCAGCTCGCGCTTGGGCGGCGTCACCAGCCCGGCCCACACGGTTTCAACCGACGCCACGATCATCGCGCCCACCAACACCACGGCCATCGGGCCGCGCTCGGTGTCGAACAGGCACACCACGCGCTCGTTGCGGGCGAACAACTCTGGCACGTTTTCGGCGGTGGTCTGGTTGACCGAGAAAATTCGGCCTGGCACGTAGACCATTTCCCGCAGCGTGCCAGCCAATGGCATGTGCACGCGGTGGTAGTCCTTGGGCGAAAGATAAATAGTGGCGAAGTCGCCGCCCATGAACGGCGCCGCCGCGGCGGCGTCACCGCCGAGCAGTTCCAGCACGCTGAAGCTGTGGCCCTTGGCCTGGAACACCCGGCCATGTTCGATCGGGCCGAGCTGGCTGACGGCACCGTCGGCCGGGCTCAGTACGGCACCTGGAGTCGGGTCCAGCGGGCGCGCGCCGTCTTTCAGGGCGCGGGTGAAGAACGCGTTGAAGTGCTCGTAGGCGGTCAGGTCTTCGACCAGTGCCTGGGACATGTCCACTTGATAGCGCTTGGCGAACCAGGCGGTGAAGGCGTTCTTGAACCAGCGCACACGGCACTCGGCAACGCACCCGGCCAATCGCGACAGCAAGTGGTGGGGCAGCAGGTACTGGCTGATGATGAACAACTGCTTTTTCATTGAAACTGTCCTTTAAATCTCGACAGGGGTGTCGGGGTGGTTGCCCCATTCGCCCCAGGAACCGGCATAACCTTTGACTCGCGGATAACCGAGCGCCTTGGCCACCAGGTAGGTGAAGCCAGAACGGTGGTGAGTCTGGCAATGAGTGATGATTTCTTTGTCGCGGGTCAGGCCCAGGTCTTCCAGCACCTGTGGCATGTCGCGACGGATGCGCAGGTTGCGCGCCTTGTCCATGCCCGCCGTCCACTCGAAGTTCACGGCGCCGGGGATGTGCCCGCCTTTGGCCGCGAGGACTTTTTCGCCGGAGTATTCCAGCGGGCTGCGCGCGTCCCACACGCCCAGGTCGGCGGCGCCCAGGCGGCTTTGCAGGTATTCGCGGGTGGCGGTGGGCGTGTCGTGCAGGGTCAGGCTGACGGGGCCGCCGACGGGGGCCGGAACCTCGGTGGACACCGGGTGTTTTTCGTCCAGCCAGGCCAACAGCCCGCCGTCGAGGTAGTGGTAGTTCGGATGGCCGATCACATCGAGCATCCAGATAAAGCGCCCGGCCCAACCGCCGCCTTCGTCGTCGTACACCACGTAGGTGGCGTCGGCGGTATGGCCCAGTTCGCCGAACAGCCTTTGCAGCTCAGCCTTGCCCGGCAACAGGCCCGGCGCCGGTGGCTGGCCCAGTTGGGTGCGCTTGGGGTCGACGAAGCGGGCGCCACGGATATGCCCTTCGGCATACCGCGCAGCGCTGGTCAGGTCCACCAGAATCAGGTGTTCGGCATCAAGGCGACTCAGCAGGTCGCGGGGCTCGATAACCAGCGGCAAGCCAGAGAAGTCAGGCATGTGAAGCCTCCTGGGCATAAAAATGGGGCGCTAAGGGAGGGCGATTGTAGCGCAAGCGTCAGGCGCTGCGGTTGGTAAAGCTGTGCAGGGCTTTTTCGATGCACTGGGCGGTTTTGCCGAAGGCTTGCACGGTGGTTTCCGAGAACGGCCCGCCGCCCTGGTCGACAATCGCGAGCATCACCACCCGGCCATTGGCGCTCAGCGAGCGTAACAGCAGGTGCTCGCCATTGAACAGGCGGCGCAGCAGCGGCGGCAGCAGCGGGGCGAATTGGGCGTGGTTGTCGGGCGTCAGGCGCACTTGGGCGGTCTTTTGCAGCAGGCGTTGCAGCAGCGTGCTGTGCGTGACGTCCAGGCTCAGGTGATCGGCTTCCTTGGGCAGGCCAGCCGCCTGATGGGCACGCAAGGTGCTCTGGGCTTTGTCTGTCATCAGCAACAGAACCCGTTGCATGCCGCACGCCACCAGGGCTTCCCGGGCGCAGGTGGTCAGGTGCATGGCGTTGGCAAAACGGCTTGGTTCCACCAGCAACTCAGTGCAGCGGCGACGCCAGAGGGCCAGGGATTCGGCGGTAGGCGGCGGTGCTGGCAACAAACCGTGATGCACCCGTTGCACATGCCACGGCCAGATCAGCGACAGGGCCGGGTGCCAGAGGTCGGGCAACAGGTTGTTGCGGGCGCTGGTCACCGCTTGTTGGTGAGCCTGTTGCTGCACATCGGCCAGCGGCTGTTGCAGGTACAGCGCGGTGAGGTACTGCCAGCGCTGGGTGTGCGGGCACGTCCAGGACTCCTGCGCCGCCAGCGCCATGCCGTTGGCCAGTAAAACCGTATTGGCCGGTTGATTCAGCCAGCGGCGCAGTGACGGGTCGGCGTCCAGCAACTGTTGCTGGCGCAGCGGTGCGTCTTCGCGGGCGATGTGCAGCGCCTTGACCAGCAGACGCTGTTCGGTAAGCAGCAGCGTATAGCCCTGGGACACCCAGATCGGCAGGCGCCACGCCTCGGTCAGCCCAAGGCACAGGTCCAGCAGGCGCACGCCAAAGAGTTCCTGTTCCACTGTGTGTGCAGGCTGGCCTTTGTGGATGACCCGCAGTTCCCATGCTTCCAGCAATTTGGGGTAGGCGATCGCCATTGGCCATAGTGGCGACAGGAACAACAGGCTGCCCCAATGAATGTCTTGCCACAGCCGTGCCAGGCGGCTGGCGAACAGGCCGTTGGCTTGTTGCGAGGCGTGCTGGCTGATCAACTGCAATTGGCGCAACGCCGCCGGGATCTCATGGGCGGGCACCGAAGGCAGGCGCGCCAGCAACTCCTGGGTACGTTTGAGGCCCAGGCGGTTGATTGCCACTTCAAGGTTTTCGGCGGGTTCGGCCAGGCTGCCATGCGTATGGTGGTTGGCTTCGCGCATCACGCTGAGCGCCAGCGCCGGGCTGTTTTGCATCAGTTCTGCAATATCGCGCAACGAACTGCGGTTGTCGGCGATCGCCTTGCACACCCGATCGTGACTAGTCTTGGGAACAGGCAACAGCACCGCATCCAGGCACTTTATCCAGGCAGCTAGGTCGGCAGGTTTTTGAGTCGGGGCTTTGGTTTCTTTGGCCATGATTGGGGCGCGATCATCACTTGCGGTCAACACGCCCGGAGCGGGCCGAACTGGCTTTTCGCCGTAACGGGCTATAGTCTGGCGCAGATTTGCCGATAAGTAGAAGAAGAGTTTTTAGAACTTCCGAATATGTCCATGAACCCGACGGCGTAAGTACCCCTCTCCTATGGCTAAAATTATCGGCATCATCGTCGTCATCGCCAGCGTGCTCGGCGGCTACGTCCTGTCCCACGGTAAAATTGCGGCGCTGATCCAGCCCTTTGAAGTGCTGATTATCGGCGGCGCAGCCTTTGGTGCATTCCTGCAGGCCAACCCCGGCTACATGACGATGCACGTGATCAAAAAGTCGCTGGGCATGTTCAGCTCGCGCTTCTCCCACACCTTCTACCTGGAAGTGCTGGGCCTGATCTACGAGATCCTCAACAAGAGCCGCCGCGAAGGCATGATGGCCATTGAGGGCGACATCGAAGACGCCGCCGCCAGCCCGATTTTCGCCAAATACCCGGCCGTGCTCAAAGACGAGCGCATGACCGCTTACATCTGCGATTACTTGCGCATCATGTCGTCCGGCAACATGGCTCCCCATGAGCTGGAAGGCCTGTTCGACATGGAGCTGTTCAGCCTCAAGGAAGAGCTGGAGCACCCGTCCCACGCCGTGACCGGCATTGCTGACGGCATGCCCGGCTTCGGTATTGTGGCGGCCGTACTCGGTATTGTCGTGACCATGGCATCCCTGGGCGAAGGCGACCAGAAGGCTATCGGTATGCACGTGGGTGCGGCGCTGGTGGGGACCTTCTTCGGTATTCTCGCGGCCTACGGCTTTTTTGGTCCGCTGGCGACGTCCTTGTCTCACGATGCCAAGGAAGAGTTGAACATTTACGAAGCGATCAAGGCATCGTTGGTGGCTTCTGCTTCCGGGATGCCGCCGTCGCTGGCGGTCGAGTTCGGGCGCAAGGTCTTGTACCCCAAGCACCGTCCAAGCTTCGTCGAGCTGGAACAAGCGGTTCGCGGTCGCTAAGCCATGGAAAACAACCAGCCGATCATCATCAAGCGCGTCAAGCGCTTTGCTGCGGGGCATCATGGCGGCGCCTGGAAAATCGCCTTCGCCGACTTTGCGACGGCGATGATGGCGTTCTTCCTGGTGCTGTGGCTGATGTCCACGGCCACGCCTGAGCAGAAAATCGCCATCGCCGGTTACTTCAAAGACCCCATTGGGTTTTCCGAAAGCGGCACCCCGTTCGTGATCGACCTGGGCGGCTCGCCACAACTGGCGCCCGAGCGCACCATCAACCCGGAAATCAAGACCGAGTCGCCGCCGACCAATATCCCCATCGAGCGCGAAACCGTCGAGAGCATGGCTGAACAGGTCGAGCAGGAGCGCCTTGAGCTGCTCATGCAGGAGCTGCAAACCAAGGTCGACGATAACCCGCAGTTGCAGAAGTTCAAGGACCAGATCCAGTTCCAGATCACGCCGGACGGCCTGCGCATCCAGATCATGGACGCGGCGAACCGCCCGATGTTCGACTCTGGCAGCGCGCGCCTCAAGCCGTACTTCGAGGACATCCTGCTGGCCATGTCCGACACCATCAAGGCGGTGCCGAACAAGATCAGCGTGAGCGGCCACACCGATGCCAAGCCCTATGCCGGGCAAGGTGACTTCGGCAACTGGGAACTCTCGGCCAACCGCGCCAACGCCGCCCGTCGGGTGCTGGTGGCCGGGGGTTACCCGGACCCGCAAGTGGCGCGGGTGGTGGGCTTTGCCTCTTCGCAATTGTTTGACATCAAAGACCCGTTCAACCCGGTCAACCGCCGTATCGACATCGTGGTACTGACCAAAAAAGCCCAGCGGGCGATTGAAGGCGAACAGGGCGCGGTAACGCCGCAACCCACTCAGGGCGACGGCGCGCCGGGCGAAGTCCCGGTTGACCCAAATGCGCTGCCCCCGGAGCAAGAACCACTGCCGGCGCATGAACTGCGCCAGAAGCTGAACCTGTTTGATGACGGCGCAGTGAAGGACCCGACGCAGCCCGCGACGGGTTCATAAAGCCGATTCAACAAGGCCGCGATTATCGCGGCCTTGTTGTAGGGATCGACTAGTAACTACTGTCCGGCAAGCTCGCAATAATCGACCGGTAGCTGTTCATCCGCTGCTGCTGCACCCGGCCATCTTCCAGCGCCTTGAGCAGGGCGCACCCCGGTTCGCGGTCATGCTTGCAGTCGCGAAAGCGGCAGGTGCCGATCAGGTCGTTGAACTCGATAAAGCCCGCCTCGACATCGGCGCGGCTGACGTGGCCCAGGCCGAATTCGCGAATCCCCGGGGAGTCGATCAACTCGCCGCCGCCTGGGAAGTGGAACAGACGCGCGGTGGTGGTGGTGTGGGTGCCTTGGCCGGACAGCTCCGACAGCGGCCCCACGCGGGTTTCGACCTCGGGCAGCAGGCTGTTGACCAGCGACGACTTGCCCACGCCCGACTGGCCCACGAACACGCTGATGCGCCCGTCCAGCTGTTCCTGCAACTGTTGCATGCCGTTGCCGTGGTGCGCAGACACCTCCAGCACCGGGTAACCCAGTTGCCGGTACACCGCCAGCAGCGCGTTGAGCGCCGGGGCGTTTTGCTCGTCGATCAGGTCGAACTTGTTCAGCAGCAGTAGCGGGCGGATGCCTGCGTGTTCGGCCGCGACCAGGTAGCGGTCGATCAGGTTGGCGTGGGGCTCGGGCAGTGGCGCGAACACGATGACGATCATGTCGACGTTGGCCGCCACTGGCTTGAGTTGGCCCCGGCTGTCGGGACGGCGCAGTTCGGTGGTGCGCGGCAGCTGGGCGACGATCACGCCGATGCCCTGGTTGCCAGCGCGCCACACCACTTGGTCGCCGGTCACCAGGGCAGGCAGGTTGGCGCGCAGGTGGCAGCGCGACACTGTGCCGTCCTGGGCCTCGACTTCCACCTGCACACCGAAATGCGCGATCACCAGGCCCGTTTGTTCGGGGCCCAGGTCGCCGCCTTCCAGTGCTTCCACGGCGGAAGATTCACGCTTGGCGGCGCGAGCGGCGCGTTCGCCCTGAATCTTTTCGATGCGCCAGTTTTGGCGACGGTTGAGCTGGCGTTTGGCCATGGGTGTTCCGTGTCGATAATGCAAAGGTTAGGTAAAACGGTCGCGAGTCTAGCACGCCCTGCCTGCTAAACTGCGCAGCTACGCCAAGGTGCCAAGAGAATCCAACCATGCAAAACCCACAGAACCTGATCTGGATCGATCTGGAAATGACCGGTCTGAACCCCGACACCGACGTCATCATCGAGATGGCTACCATTGTCACCGACAGCAACCTCAACACCCTGGCCGAAGGCCCGGTGATTGCTATCCACCACAGTGACGAAGTGCTGGCGCGCATGGACGAGTGGAACACCCGCACCCACGGCAACTCCGGCCTGACCCAGCGCGTGCGTGAAAGCCGCGTGAGCATGGCCGAGGCCGAGGCCCAGACCCTCGCCTTTCTGGAGCACTGGGTGCCCAAGGGCAAGTCGCCGATCTGTGGCAACAGCATCTGCCAGGACCGACGCTTCCTCTATACCCACATGAAGGCACTGGAAAGCTACTTCCATTACCGCAACCTGGACGTGTCCACCTTGAAGGAACTGGCCGCACGCTGGGCGCCGGAGGTCAAGGACAGCTTCCACAAGGGCAGCACGCACCTGGCGCTGGATGACATTCGCGAGTCGATTGCCGAGCTGCAGCATTACCGCAAGCATTTCATCAAGGCATAAGGGCGGGGCGGGCACCCCTTTTGGTGCCATCACTCAATGAGTAGACTGCGCGCCTCTTTGCAAGGATCGCCATCATGCTGCTGATGCTCTACCTCATCGCCATCACCGCCGAAGCCATGACCGGTGCGTTGTCTGCCGGGCGGCGCGGCATGGACTGGTTTGGCGTGGTGCTGATCGCCTGCGTGACGGCGCTGGGCGGTGGTTCGGTGCGGGACGTGTTGCTGGGGCATTACCCGCTGACATGGGTCAAGCACCCCGAATACCTGGTGCTCACCTCGATTGCGGCGCTGGTGACGATCTTTATCGCGCCGCTGATGCGTCACCTGCGCTCGGTGTTTCTGGCGCTCGACGCCGTGGGCCTGGTGGCGTTTACCCTGATCGGCAGCATGACCGCGCTGGAAATGGGCCATGGCATGCTGGTGGCGTCGGTCAGCGGGGTGATCACCGGGGTATTTGGCGGCATTTTGCGGGATATTTTCTGCAACGATATCCCGCTGATCTTTCGCCGGGAGCTGTACGCCAGCGTTTCGTTCCTCGCCGCCTGGTTCTACATGCTGTGCCTTTACCTGGCACTACCCAGCGAGCAAGCGATTTTGCTGACACTGTTCAGCGGTTTTCTCCTGCGGCTGCTGGCGATCCGGTTTCACTGGGAAATGCCCAAGTTCGTCTACAACGACGACGTGCACTGACGTTCGGCGTGCTGCTTGAGCGCCCATTCCACATGCTCGCGGACCAGCTCTGAGGGGTAGTCGCGGCGCGCCTTCAAGGCTTCCAGCACCGGAATGCTTGAAGGCGCATTGCCCAAGCCCACCGCCAGGTTGCGCAGCCAGCGTTCGTAGCCCGCGCGGCGCAGCGGCGAGCCTTCGGTGCTGCCAAGGAATGTGTCCTCGTCCCACATGAACAGCTCGGCCAGTTCAGCGTTATCCAGATTGTGCCGGGGCTTGAAGTCGCCCTCTGCCGAGGTGCGGGCAAAGCGGTTCCAGGGGCATACGATCTGACAGTCATCGCAGCCAAACACCCGGTTGCCGATCAGCGGGCGCAGGTCCTCGGGAATCGCATTCTTGAGCTCGATGGTCAGGTAGGAAATACAGCGCCTGGCGTCGAGCACGTAGGGCCCGACGAAGGCATTGGTCGGGCACACGTCGAGGCAGGCGGTGCAACGGCCGCAATGCTCGGTGACGTGAGGGGCGTCTACCGGCAGGGGCAGGTCTACAAACAGCTCGCTCAGGAAGAAATAGCTGCCGGCCTTGCGGTTGAGCACCAGGGTATTTTTGCCGATCCAGCCGAGCCCGGCCTGTTCGGCGATGGCTTTTTCCAGAACGGGCGCGCTGTCGACAAACGCACGAAAACCGAAGGGGCCGATGTGTGCCTGAATGCGATCGGCCAGTTGCTGTACGCGCTTGCGGATCAGCTTGTGATAGTCGCGCCCCAGGGCGTAGCGGGAGATGTAGGCTTTGTCGGGTTTGGCCAGCAGTTGCGCCATTTGGGTGTCGCCGGGCAAGTAGTCCATGCGCAGTGACACCACGCGCAGGGTGCCGGGCACCAGTTCTTCGGGGTGGGAGCGTTTGCTGCCGTGGGCGCTCATGTAGTCCATTTCGCCGTGATAACCGGCCTCGAGCCAGCGTTGCAGGTGTTGCTCATGCTCGGCCAGGTCCAGGCCGCTGATGCCCACTTGTTGGAAACCCAGCTCCCGGCCCCAGTCTTTGATCGATTGGGCGAGGGCGGGGAGGTCGTAGGTAATAGCAGGCATGAGAAACGGGAAACCACAGGTGAGATGCGTATAATTCTGCCAGACATCGGAGCTTGAAGACGCATGCCTCAGACAAAACACCCTATTCCCGACGTTCAGCCCCTGTTGCCCGGCCACTTGCCGCACCTGGCTGCGCGCGCCCCGGACGCCCATAAAGGCCAGTTCGGCCATGTGCTGCTGATCGGCGGCGACCACGGTTTTGGCGGCGCTGCCCTGCTCAGTACCGAAAGCGCCCTGCGCAGCGGCGCAGGCATGGTTTCCCTGGCCACTCGCCCTGAACACATCGCGGGCGCGCTGGCGCGGCTGCCGGAGGTCATGTCGGTGGGCGTGAGCTCGGCCAACCAACTGATGGGCCTGCTGGAAAAGACCTCGGTGATCGTCATAGGCCCGGGCCTGGGCCAGGCGTGCTGGGGCCGCAGCCTGTTGTCGGCAGCGGCCAATGCCCGTCAGCCGCAAGTGTGGGACGCCGACGCGCTCAACCTGCTGGCCGCCGGCAAGGTCGAGTTGCCGACGGGATGTGTGATTACCCCTCATCCCGGTGAGGCCGCGCGCTTGATGGGGATATCGACAGCCGAGGTTCAGGCCGATCGCCTCAAGGTCGCCCGCCAGTTGAGTCAAACATTCAATGCCGTGACCATTCTCAAGGGCGCTGGCAGTCTGATCGCAAGCCCCGATGGCCGGGTTGCACGGTGCGATCAGGGTCATCCTGCGATGGCCACCGCAGGCCTGGGCGACGTGCTGGCGGGCCTGGTGGGCGCGTTACTGGCCCAAGGCATGGCCGCATTTGAGGCGGCGTGCCTGGCCGTGTGGCTGCACGCGACCGCCGGGGACCGTCAGGGCCGTTTTGGCCGCGGGTTGGCCGCCAGTGACCTGATCCCCGCCATTCGTCAGTTATTGGAGGAGCAATCACCGTGTTTGAAGTAACCCTGTTGCTGGCCGATGAAGACGCCACGGTCGCGTTTGGCAAGCGCATCGCCGACGTGACCCGGGGTGCCGGCCTGATCTTTCTGGAAGGCGACCTGGGCGCGGGCAAAACCACCTTGTCGCGCGGCATTATTCGCGGGCTGGGTCATGCAGGGGCGGTAAAAAGCCCTACATTTACCCTGGTGGAGCCTTACGAAATCGGCGCGGTGCGTGCGTTTCACTTTGACCTTTATCGTCTGGTGGACCCCGAGGAGCTGGAGTACATGGGCATCCGTGACTACTTCGAAGAAGACGCCTTGTGCCTCATCGAATGGCCGGACAAGGGCACGGGCTTTTTGCCAAAGCCCGACCTGACCATTACCATTACGCCGCATGAGCAAGGACGTCAGCTGAAGTTGTTGCCCCAGAGCCCGCGCGGCGAGTCCTGGTGCGGCGCTCTGGCATTGGAATTCAAATAATTGGTGGGGTTAGGTATGCGCTTTCGCGCGTTGGTTGCTGTCGTAGGGGTGTTGCTTGCGGCAATGACTGTCAATGCTCTGGCTGCTTCCCAGGTGCGCAGTGTGCGCCTGTGGCGGGCGCCGGATAACACGCGACTGGTTTTCGACCTGTCTGGCCCGGTCCAGCACAGTGTGTTCACCTTGAGCTCGCCCGATCGCCTGGTGATCGACATCAATGGCGCGACCCTGGCCGCCCCGCTGAAGGTGTCCACCGCCAATACCCCGATCACCGCCATGCGCTCGGCCCAGCGCACGCCAACCGACCTGCGGGTGGTCATCGACCTTAAAAAAGCCGTGACGCCGAAGAGTTTTTCCCTAGCGCCCAACGCCCAATACGGCAACCGGCTGGTGGTCGACCTGTTCGACAACGCCGCCGACGCCGCCCCACCGCCTGCGCCCGCTCCTAACGTGGCGACGGTGCCTGCCGTGCCGGTGACGCCCGCGCAGCCGCAGGTCAAATTGCCGCCACCGCCGCCGGCTCCTGCGGGCAAGCGCGACATTATCGTGGTGATCGATGCCGGTCACGGTGGCGAAGACCCGGGTGCCTCGGGTTCGCGCGGCCAGCATGAAAAAGACGTGGTACTGGCGATCGCCCGCGAATTGCAGCGCCAGATCAACGGCATGAAGGGCTATCGCGCTGAGCTGACGCGTACCGGCGACTACTTCATTCCACTGCGCGGTCGTACCGAAATCGCCCGCAAGAAGGGCGCCGACCTGTTCGTTTCGATTCACGCCGATGCGGCGCCCTCCGCGGCGGCGTTTGGTGCGTCGGTGTTTGCCTTGTCTGATCGCGGCGCCACGTCCGAGACGGCCCGGTGGCTGGCAGACAGCGAAAACCGTTCCGACTTGATCGGCGGGGCGGGCAACGTGTCCCTCGACGACAAGGACAAGATGCTTGCGGGCGTCTTGCTGGACCTGTCGATGACCGCTTCGTTGACCTCCAGCCTGAACGTTGGCCAGAAGGTGCTGAGCAATATCGGTCGGGTCACGCCATTGCACAAACAGCGTGTGGAGCAGGCCGGGTTCATGGTGCTCAAGTCACCGGATATTCCGTCGATCCTGGTGGAAACCGGCTTTATCTCCAACTCCAACGAGGCTTCCAAACTGGCCACCGCCAGCCATCAGCAGGCCCTGGCCCGTTCGATCAGCGCAGGTGTGCGCCAGTTCTTCCAGCAGAACCCGCCGCCGGGGACGTACATCGCCTGGCTGCGCGACTCTGGGAAAATTGCCCAGGGGCCCCGTGAGCACCGGGTGCAACCGGGCGACACGGTGGCGATGCTGGCCGTGCGCTTCCAGGTGTCGGCTGTCACGCTGCGCAGCGCCAATGGGCTCAAGAGCGACGAACTGAAGGTCGGGCAAATGCTGACCATTCCTGGCACTGAATTGGCGGCGCAGTAATGAGTGAATCCGTGATGAGCAATGCCGGGCGTATCGAATTGCTCAGCCCGCGCCTGGCCAACCAGATCGCGGCGGGCGAGGTGGTGGAGCGCCCGGCGTCGGTGATCAAGGAGCTGCTGGAAAACAGCATCGACTCCGGCGCCAAGCGCATCGATGTGGATGTGGAGCAGGGCGGCGTCAAGCTGCTGCGGGTGCGCGACGATGGCAGCGGTATTTCCGCCGATGACCTGCCATTGGCTCTGGCCCGTCACGCCACCAGCAAGATTCGTGACCTCGAAGACTTGGAGCGGGTGATGAGCCTGGGGTTTCGCGGTGAAGCCCTGGCCTCCATCAGTTCCGTGGCGCGCCTGACCCTGACCTCCCGCACCCGCGGCGCCGACCAGGCCTGGCAGGTGGAAACCGAAGGCCGCGACATGGCCGCCCGGGTCCAGCCGGCGGCGCATCCGGTGGGTACGTCGGTCGAGGTGCGCGACCTGTTCTTCAACACCCCGGCGCGGCGCAAATTCCTCAAGGCCGAGAAAACCGAATTCGATCACCTGCAGGAAGTCATCAAGCGCCTGGCATTGGCCCGCTTCGATGTGGCGTTCCACCTGCGTCACAACGGCAAGACCATCCTCAGCCTGCACGAGGCCCATGACGATGCCGCCCGCGCCCGGCGTGTGGCGGCGGTGTGTGGGGCGGGTTTTTTGGAGCAGGCATTGCCGATCGAGATCGAGCGCAACGGCCTGCGGCTGTGGGGCTGGGTGGGGTTGCCGACGTTCTCGCGCAGCCAGGCGGACTTGCAGTATTTCTTCGTGAATGGCCGGGCGGTGCGCGACAAGCTGGTGGCCCACGCGGTGCGCCAGGCGTATCGCGATGTGCTGTTCAACGGCCGGCACCCGACCTTTGTACTGTTTTTCGAGGTTGACCCTTCGGTGGTCGACGTCAACGTGCACCCGACCAAGCACGAAGTGCGCTTTCGGGACGGGCGCATGGTGCACGATTTCTTGTACGGCACCCTGCACCGCACCCTGGGCGATGTGCGACCGGACGACCAGCTGGCCGCGCCGATTGCCACCGCCATCGTCCGCCCGAGCGGGCCGCAGGCAGGTGAATTCGGGCCTCAGGGCGAAATGAGCCTGGCCGCCAACTTGCTGCAATCGCCCCCGCCTGCGCCGAGCTATAACGCACCCGGGTCGGGGGCGGGCGCCGGTTATCAGTATCAATACACGCCCCGCCCGCAATCGGCGGTGCCGGTGGCCGAGGCCCAGGCCGCCTATCGCGAGTTTTTTGCGCCGCTGCCGGGCGCCGAAACCCCGGCGAGTGCCGCCTTGCCGGAAGGCCAGGGCGATGTGCCGCCGCTGGGGTATGCGCTGGCGCAGCTCAAGGGCATCTACATTCTTTCGGAAAACGCCCACGGCCTGGTGCTGGTGGACATGCATGCCGCTCACGAACGGATCATGTACGAGCGCTTGAAGGTGGCCATGGCCAGCGAGGGCCTGAGTGGCCAGCCCTTGTTGGTGCCCGAGTCCCTGGCCGTCAGCCAGCGTGAGGCCGATTGTGCCGAAGAGCATGTCGGCGTGTTCCAGAAGCTGGGTTTTGAACTGCAACGCCTGGGCCCGGAAACCCTGGCGATCCGCCAGATCCCGGCGCTGCTCAAGCAGGCCGAGGCCAACCGGCTGGTGGCAGACGTACTGGCCGACCTGATGGAGTACGGCACCAGTGACCGTATCCAGGCGCATATCAACGAACTGCTGGGCACCATGGCCTGTCACGGTGCGATCCGCGCCAACCGGCGCCTGGCGCTGGCGGAAATGAACGGCTTGTTGCGCGACATGGAAAACACCGAGCGCAGCGGGCAATGCAACCATGGCCGACCGACCTGGACCCAAATGGGGCTGGACGATCTGGACAAACTGTTCTTGCGCGGTCGCTGAATGAGCGCCTTGCCTCCCGCCATCTTTCTGATGGGCCCGACCGCCGCTGGCAAGACCGATCTTGCGATCGAGCTGACCCGTGTGCTGCCCTGCGAGCTGATCAGCGTCGACTCCGCCCTGGTTTACCGGGACATGGACATCGGCACCGCCAAGCCGTCAAAAGCGCTGTTGGCCGAGTATCCGCACCGCCTGATCGACATCATCGACCCGTCCGAGAGCTATTCGGCGGCCGATTTTTGCACCGACGCCCTGGCGGCCATGGCCGATATCACCGCCCGGGGCAAGATCCCGCTGCTGGTGGGCGGCACCATGCTCTACTACAAGGCATTGCAGGAAGGCCTGGCAGACATGCCGCCCGCCGATCCCAATGTGCGTGCAGCCCTGGAAGAAGAGGCGGCGCGCCTTGGCTGGCAAGCCCTGCATGAGCAGTTGGCTGCGGTGGACCCGGTGTCCGCCGCACGGATCCATCCCAACGACCCCCAACGTCTGACGCGGGCGTTGGAGGTGTGGCGGGTCAGTGGGCTGACGATGACCGAGCACAGACTGAGACAATCTGCGCAAAGTACTGATGCAGGCGCTTCGGGACGGCAACATTTACCCTATACTGTGGCGAATCTGGCCATCGCTCCGGCGAATCGCCAGGTGCTGCACGACCGAATTGAACAAAGATTCACAATTATGTTGGAACAGGGGTTCGTGGACGAGGTCGTAGCACTGCGTTCCAGAGGTGACCTGCATGCGGGGTTGCCTTCGATACGTGCGGTAGGCTATCGCCAAGTCTGGGATCATCTGGATGGCAAGCTGACGTCAGCCGAAATGCAGGAGCGGGGCATCATCGCCACGCGCCAATTGGCGAAGCGCCAGTTCACCTGGCTACGCAGCTGGACTGATTTGCACTGGCTGGACAGCCTGGACAGCGACAATCTGTCACGCACCTTGAAATACCTGGGAACGGCCTCCATATTGAGCTGAGTCCCGGCAATTGCCGTCTATCCTTGGGGGTGTGACGGTTCTAAGCTTTCTAAATTTTCCGAATTTTCATTATTGATCCTTAAAGGAGTGCGGCACATGTCAAAAGGGCATTCGCTACAAGACCCTTACTTGAACACTTTACGTAAAGAGAAAGTCGGGGTGTCCATCTACCTGGTCAACGGCATCAAGCTGCAAGGTACGATCGAGTCGTTTGACCAGTTCGTCATCCTGCTGAAAAACACCGTCAGCCAAATGGTTTACAAGCACGCTATCTCGACAGTGGTGCCAGTTCGTCCGATCCGTCTGCCTAGCGCAGGTGATTCCGAACAGGGTGACGCTGAGCCAGGTAACGCCTGATAGGAGTCTCCTTTGTTCTTTGAGCGCCACGGTGGTGGTGAACGGACAGTTCTCGTTCACTTGGAAGGACAGGACCCTGAGGCGCGCGAAGATCCGCAGGAGTTTCAGGAGTTGGCTAATTCGGCCGGCGCCGAGACCGTCGCGTTTTTTAACGTGCCGCGTCATCGGCCAACCGCCAAATACCTGGTTGGCAGCGGCAAGGTCGAGGAATTGCGCGACCTGGTCAAAGCCGAACAGGTAGACCTGGTTATTTTCAATCACATCCTCACGCCCAGTCAGGAACGTAACCTCGAACGTGCTTTCGAGTGCCGCGTGATCGACCGCACGGGTCTGATTCTCGATATTTTCGCCCAACGCGCCCGTACCCATGAAGGCAAGCTCCAGGTAGAACTGGCCCAGCTTGAGCACATGAGTACCCGACTGATTCGCGGCTGGACTCACCTTGAGCGCCAGGGTGGCGGCATCGGCATGCGCGGGCCGGGTGAAACCCAGCTGGAAACCGACCGTCGTCTGCTGCGGGTGCGCCTGCGCCAGATCAAGGGCCGGTTGGAAAAAGTGCGCAGCCAGCGCGAGCAATCGCGACGTGGGCGTATGCGTGCCGATATCCCGACCGTTTCCCTGGTGGGCTACACCAACGCCGGCAAATCCACGCTCTTCAACAACGTAACGAAATCAGACGTGTACGCGGCTGACCAGTTGTTTGCCACGCTCGACCCGACCTTGCGCCGTCTGGAACTGGACGACCTGGGGCCGATTGTCCTGGCCGACACCGTGGGTTTCATTCGTCATTTGCCCCACAAGCTGGTCGAGGCATTTCGGTCTACGCTCGAAGAGTCGAGCAATTCCGACCTGCTGTTGCACGTGATCGATGCGGCCGAACCGGACCGCATGTTGCAGATCGAGCAGGTCATGGTGGTGCTGGGCGAGATTGGTGCCCAGGACTTGCCGATCCTCGAGGTCTATAACAAACTCGATTTGCTTGAAGGTGTCGAGCCACAAATCCAGCGCAATGAAGACGGCAAGCCCCAGCGGGTCTGGTTGTCGGCGCGTGATGGCAGTGGTCTGGAGCTGCTTGAGCAAGCCATTGCAGAGCTGTTGGGCAGCGATTTGTTTGTCGGCACCTTGCGCTTGCCTCAGCGTTTTGCTCGACTGCGTGCACAGTTTTTCGAGTTGGGCGCGGTACGCAAGGAAGAATACGACGAAGAAGGTGTCAGCCTGCTGGCTGTGAGGTTGCCGCGTTCGGAGTTGAATCGACTGGTGAGCCGTGAAGGCATCCCGCCGGTGGATTTCATCGAACAACACACTTTGCAATAAAAGCCTGAAAAAGCGGTTGTGCCGCAATAGCAGGCATTCTGTAGCATTGGTCGGCGCGCCGTGGGTGCGTCTTTGCTTTATCAGATGGAGAGCGCTATGGCTTGGAATGAGCCGGGTGGCAACTCGAATAATCAGGATCCTTGGGGTGGTAAACGCCGCAATAACGGCGACCGCAAGGGGCCACCAGATCTCGACGAGGCCTTCCGAAAGCTGCAGGAAAGCCTGAATGGGTTGTTCGGTGGTGGAAAAAAACGCGGTAGTGACGACGGCGGTCGCGCAGGCAAGGGCGGTGGTTTCGGCCTGCTGGGCTTGGGCCTCGTCGTGCTGGCGGCTGTGTGGCTGTACAGCGCGGTCTACGTGGTGGACGAGCAGGAGCAGGCCGTGGTGCTGCGCTTCGGTAAGTACTACGAGACGGTCGGGCCGGGCCTGAACATTTATTTCCCGCCGATCGACAAGAAGTACATGGAAAACGTCACGCGTGAGCGTGCCTACACCAAGCAGGGCCAGATGCTGACCGAAGACGAGAACATCGTCGAAGTGCCGCTGACCGTGCAGTACAAGATCAGCAACCTGCAGGACTTCGTGCTGAACGTCGACCAGCCGGAAATCAGCCTGCAACACGCGACCGAAAGTGCCTTGCGCCATGTGGTGGGTTCCACCGCGATGGACCAGGTGCTGACCGAAGGGCGTGAGTTGATGGCCAGTGAAATCAAGGAACGCCTGCAACGCTTCCTTGACACTTACCGCACCGGTATCACCGTGACCCAGGTCAACGTACAGAGCGCCGCTGCACCGCGCGAAGTACAGGAAGCCTTCGATGACGTGATCCGTGCCCGTGAAGACGAGCAGCGTTCGCGCAACCAGGCTGAAACCTACGCCAACGGCGTGGTGCCGGAAGCCCGTGGTCAGGCCCAGCGCATCCTTGAAGATGCCAACGGCTACCGCGACGAAGTGGTTTCTCGTGCCAAGGGTGAGGCCGATCGCTTTACCAAGCTGGTCGCCGAGTACCGCAAGGCGCCGGAAGTCACGCGTGAGCGTCTGTACCTGGACACCATGCAGGAAGTCTTCAGCAACACCAGCAAGGTGCTCGTGACCGGCAACAAGGGCGGGCAGAACAACCTGCTTTACCTGCCGCTGGACAAGATGATCGACAGTGGTCGTAGCGGCACTGCTGCGCCGTCCACCGGCTCGACGTCTGCCGCCAATGAAGCGAGTGCCCGTGCAGCCGCTGACTTGCTGCAACAGCAAACACGTACCAGGGAGAGTCGTTGATGAGCAATAAATCGCTGACAGCCCTGATTGTGGGCGTCGTGGTGGTCATCGCTGCCTGGAACTGCTTCTACATCGTGTCTCAGACCGAGCGCGCGGTGTTGCTGCAATTCGGTCGTGTGGTCCAGGCGGATGTTCAGCCGGGCCTGCATGTGAAGGTCCCTTACGTTAACCAGGTGCGCAAGTTCGATGGCCGCCTGATGACGCTGGATGCACCGACGCAGCGTTTCCTGACCCTGGAAAAGAAAGCCGTGATGGTGGACGCCTACGCCAAGTGGCGCGTCAAGGACGCCGAGCGCTTCTACACCGCGACGTCCGGCCTCAAGCAGATTGCCGACGAGCGTCTGTCGCGCCGTCTGGAGTCGGGCCTGCGTGATCAGTTCGGCAAGCGCACCCTGCACGAAGTGGTGTCGGGTGAGCGTGATGCGCTGATGGCGGATATCACCGCTTCGCTGAACAAAATGGCTGAAAAAGAGCTGGGCATCGAAGTGATCGATGTGCGGGTCAAGGCCATCGATCTGCCGAAGGAAGTGAACCGCAGCGTGTTCGAGCGCATGAGCACCGAGCGTGAGCGTGAAGCCCGTGAGCACCGCGCCAAGGGTAATGAACTGGCTGAAGGGATCCGTGCGGATGCCGACCGTCAGCGTCGCGTACTGCTGGCCGAAGCCTATCGTGAGTCTGAAGAGGCCCGCGGTGATGGTGATGCCCAGGCGGCGGCGATCTACGCCAAGGCATACGGCCAGGATCAGGAGTTCTACGCGTTCTACCGTAGCCTGCGCGCCTACCGTGAAAGCTTCGCGAACAAAACCGATGTCATGGTGCTGGACCCAAGCAGCGATTTCTTCCGCTACCTGGAAAAGACCAAGTAACCCGGTGATGACCTGAATCGATCGCTCCGTCGGGCGGCTAAAGTGCCGGGCGGGGTGATCCTTTCAGAAAACGGGTGTATGATGCGGCAGCCGGGAAATTCCCGGCTTTTTTGCGTCTGCATGTTTGATTGTTGTTTGGTTCGGCAGACGCCACAGGTTTTTCGAGGAAAGTGCCCGACGAGGCCGATGACAGGCCATTCGTCACGTCGTTCTTGCGCGTTGTTTATGCAGGGGCCGGGCACCTTCTGCTTCACTCAGGGCTCGCCCAAGGGCTGGCTGGCCGGATCATAGGGGAATGGCGTAATGGCAACGGTAGACCGCTGGCTGCTGCCAGATGGCATCGAAGAAGTACTGCCACCAGAGGCTGCGCGCATCGAAATCGCGCGCCGCCAGGTGTTGGATCTGTTCCAGAGCTGGGGTTATGAGTTTGTCGTGACGCCCCATATCGAGTACCTGGAGTCCTTGCTGACCGGCGCGGGCCAGGACCTGGATCTGCGCACTTTCAAGGTCATCGACCCGCAATCGGGTCGTCAGATGGGCTTTCGTGCCGACATCACGCCGCAAGTGGCGCGTATCGACGCACACACCCTGTGCCGCGAAGGTCCGAGCCGCTTGTGCTACGCCGGCAGCGTGTTGCATGCCCAGCCGCGTGCCTTGTCGTCCTCGCGCAGCCCGATCCAGTTGGGCGCCGAGCTGTACGGCGACGCGAGTCCGAGCAGCGACGTGGAAGTCATCAGCCTGATGCTGGCCATGTTGCAACTGGCCGACGTGCCGGATGTGCACATGGACCTGGGTCACGTCGGTATCTACCGCGGCCTGGCCCGCGCGGCCGGTTTGTCCGGTGAAGTGGAGCAACAATTGTTCGATGCCCTGCAGCGCAAGGCCATCGACGAAGTGATCGCCCTGACCGAAGGGGTGCCTGCGGACCTCGCCGGTATGCTGCGTTCGCTGGTCAACCTGTGCGGCGGTCGGGAAGTGCTGAATGCCGCGCGCGAGCGCCTGGCCAATGCGCCGGCCGATGTGCTGGCGGCGCTGAACGACGTGCTGGCGATTGCCGAGCAACTGTCGGCGCGGTTCCCGCAGCTGCCGCTGTATTTCGACCTGGGTGAGCTGCGCGGCTACCACTACCACACCGGTGTGGTGTTTGCCGTGTTTGTACCGGGTGTTGGCCAGGCCATCGCCCAAGGCGGTCGTTATGACGACATCGGCGCCGATTTTGGTCGCGCCCGTCCGGCGACTGGTTTTTCCACCGATTTGAAAACCCTGGTGACCCTGGGGCGTGCTGAAGTCGAGTTACCGTCAGGCGGTATCTGGATGCCTGACAGTACGGACGCAGCACTCTGGCAAGCGGTTTGCCAGTTGCGCAGCGAGGGTCAGCGTGTCGTCCAGGCATTGCCTGGGCAGCCATTGGCCGCCGCCCGTGATGCGGACTGCGACCGGCAATTGATTCTGCAGAACGGGCTTTGGCAAGTATCGCCACTGGCTTCTTGAGTTTTCCTGCCGGCGGCTGCCGGCACCAAGTTTGCGCGAATGAGGACAAGTGTTATGGGTAAGAATGTCGTAGTCCTGGGCACCCAATGGGGTGATGAGGGCAAAGGCAAGATCGTTGATCTGCTGACCGAACATGCTGCCGCCGTAGTGCGCTACCAAGGTGGCCACAACGCTGGCCACACCCTGGTCATCGATGGCGAAAAAACCGTCTTGCACCTGATCCCGTCGGGCGTGCTGCGCGAAGGCGTGCAGTGCCTGATCGGCAACGGCGTGGTCGTTGCACCTGACGCCCTGATGCGGGAAATCAACAAGCTGGAAGAGAAGGGCGTGCCGGTGCGTGAGCGCCTGCGTATCAGCCCGTCCTGCCCGCTGATCCTGTCCTACCACGTGGCGCTGGACCAGGCCCGTGAAAAGGCGCGTGGGGAGCTTAAGATCGGCACCACCGGTCGCGGCATCGGCCCGGCCTACGAAGACAAAGTGGCACGTCGTGGCCTGCGCATCGGCGACCTGTTTCACCGCGAGCGTTTCGCGGCCAAGCTGGGCGAGTTGCTGGACTACCACAACTTTGTACTGGTCAATTACTACAAAGAGCCGGCCATCGACTTCCAGAAGACTCTGGATGAGTGCATGGAATACGCCGAGCTGCTCAAGCCGATGATGCTCGACGTCACCGCCGAGCTGCACAACCTGCGTCGTGCCGGCAAAGACATCATGTTCGAAGGCGCCCAAGGCTCCCTGCTGGACATCGACCACGGCACCTACCCGTACGTCACCAGCTCCAACACCACCGCGGGCGGCATCGCCACCGGTTCCGGCGTGGGCCCGATGTTCCTGGACTACATCCTGGGCATCACCAAGGCTTACACCACGCGCGTTGGCTCGGGTCCGTTCCCGACTGAGCTGTTCGACGACGTCGGCGCGTTCCTGGCCAAGCGCGGTCACGAGTTCGGTGCTACCACTGGCCGTGCCCGTCGTTGCGGCTGGTTCGACGCCGTTATCCTGCGTCGTGCTATCGATGTGAACAGCATTTCGGGCCTGTGCCTGACCAAGCTGGACGTACTCGACGGCCTGGAAACCATCAACATCTGCGTGGGCTACAAGAACCAGGACGGCGCCGTGATCGACGCACCGACCGACGCCGACAGCTATATCGGCCTGGAGCCGGTGTACGAAGAGATGCCGGGCTGGAGTGAGTCCACCCTGGGTGCCAAGACGCTGGAAGAGCTGCCGCAGGCGGCGCGCAACTACATCAAGCGTGTTGAAGAGTTGGTCGGTGCACCGATCGACATCATTTCGACCGGCCCGGACCGCAACGAAACCATCGTTCTGCGTCATCCGTTCGCTTGATAAGCTGTTGATGTAAAACACAAAGGGCCCTTCGGGGCCCTTTGTTGTTTTGGCCGTTCGCGCGGCACGACCCTTGCTAAACATCCCTCTTTCATGGTGCTATCAATTTAATGGCACCGTAAGTGGAGGGATTCCCAATGTCTGCCGTTCTCTCGTTGTTACAAAGCCGGTTATTGCGACCGGTGTTCATTGCCCTGGGTATCGCTCTTTTGGTGCAAGTGTTGGTGGCGGTTGCCCTGACGCGAAGCACGGTCACTGCGCTGGAAGCGGAGTTGGGCAGCCGGTTGGGGGTCGACAGTCAAAAGTTGTCAGATGAACTGGCGCAAGCGGGCAAGGAAGTCACGTCCAGCCTGGACAACCTGTCTGCCAGCACCCGTCAGCGCCTTACCGCCGGGCTTTCCTTGCGCTTGCAGGAAGAGCAGAAGCAGTTGCGTGCGACCCTGGAAAAAGACCTGAAGGACTCCGCCAATGACATGGCGCAACTGCTGGCCTCGGTGGCACCTCGGGCCATGTGGGACAGTGACGTGCCGACCCTGTCGGAGTTCGCTCGGCGTGCACAGCGCAATCCGAATGTGCTGTTTGTGGTGTACGACGATGCCACGGGCCAGAACCTGACTCGTTACCTGAACCGCGACAACCCGATCAACCAGGCGTTGCTGGAAAAGGGCAAGGGCGAGCGGGCCCTGGACAAGTTGCTGGACGCGGCGAAGAGCGACCCGTCGGTCTACTACCTCGAAGCGTCCATCAGCCCCAATGGCGTGGAAATCGGCAAAGTCATCATGGGCGTTTCCACTGCGTCGGTAGACGCAGACCTGGCCGCGCTCGACCAACGCTTCAGTGCGTTGATTGCCAGCAGCGACCAGTTGGTCGGTGAAAGCCTCAAGGGCGCCGCCGCCGACAGTGCTGCGGCCATGGGCGCGCGGCTGCAATCGGCCCAAGCCACGGCCACCCAGATGGCTGCCAACACCTCAAGCGCGGTGCAGGACGCGGCGGGCACCCTGCGCTGGCGCATCGGGATGGGGTTGGCGCTGGTCGGTCTTGGTGTGTTGCTGCTGATTGCGGTGGTGCTCGGCCGGCGTGTGGTCAATCGCCTGAAGCTGTTGATTGTGGCCATGGATGATCTGGCGGCGGGCGAGGGGGATCTGACCAAGCGTATGCAAATCAACAGTCAGGATGAGATCGGCACGATGGCCTCGGCGGTTAATCGCTTTGTGGACAAATTGCAGCCCATCGTGCGCGAAGCGGGTGATGTGGCTCAGCGCACCGGTGTGGAAATCGGCGCCATGAGCCTGCGCAATGCGGGCGCCGACGCGGCGGCGGGTTTGCAGCGTGACGAAGTGGCCGAGAGCCTGCGGGCGCTTTCGCAGATGGCGGATGAGGCGCAAGCGGAAAGCCAGGCCATGCAGGCGGCGTTGCAGCAGGTGGTGGAGATTCGCCAGGCCACGGATGAAAATTCCAGAACCTCGGCCGAAGTCGGCGGCCTGATCGAGGCGCTGGCGGGGCAGGTCGATAATGGCGCCAAGGTGATTGAGCGGCTGGCCCGGCAAAGCGAGCAGATCGAGGTGGTGCTGACCGTGATCCATGGGATCGCCGAGCAGACCAACCTGCTGGCCCTCAATGCGGCGATCGAAGCGGCCCGCGCCGGTGAAACCGGGCGGGGTTTTGCGGTAGTGGCCGATGAGGTGCGTGCGTTGGCGAGCAAGACCCAGAGTTCCACGGGGGATATCCAGGCGCATATCGTGGCGTTGCAGCAAGGTGCGCGTGAAGCCGTAGAAACCATTGGCAAGGCCGGACGCCAAGCCAGCGAAGGCTTGTTGGTGTTGCGTGACAGTGCGCGTTTGCAGCAGTCGGTGCAGGTGTCGGTAGAGCAGGTGCATACGGCGATTGGCCTGGCGACGCGTGCGGCGGAGCATCAGGCCCAGGGTGCACATGCAGTGCGCGGGCGGGTGGAAATTATCCATGCCCAGGCTGAGCGCGCGGCGCAGGCCGTGGTGGAAACCACCGCCAGCGGCAAGGTGCTGGATGGGCTGGCGGCGCAGTTGAAGGCGAGTCTGGGGCAGTTCCGGGCTTGAGGGAGGGTAGAAACGCAAAAACCCGCTTTCGCGGGTTTTTGTGAGTCTCAAGGTTAACCTTGAGTTTGAAATTGGTGCCCAGGAGAAGACTCGAACTTCCACGACCGTAAGGTCACCAGCACCTGAAGCTGGCGTGTCTACCAATTTCACCATCTGGGCAGTATCGTTAACGTTGCCGTCGTCGATGGCGCGCACTATACGGAGTGGCTTTTGCGCTGTAAACCCCTGTTTTCAAAAAAGCCTGGAAAACTTTACCAGTGGTCACACAAGCTGCGCGCCGTGGGCCTGCAAAGCGCTTTTACCCGCTTGTAGGCGTCTGAAATTTCCCGTTTCAATACGCGTATGCCAAACTAACCCGCATATAGACAAGGTGAAAACTCTCTAATGGCCGATTGGCAGTCCCTCGATCCCGAGGCCGCTCGTGAAGCGGAAAAATACGAAAACCCTATTCCTAGCCGCGAACTGATCCTGGCGCACCTCGCCGATCGGGGTTCGCCTGCTAGCCGCGAGCAGTTGGTCGAAGAATTCGGTCTGACCACCGAAGACCAGCTCGAAGCCCTGCGCCGCCGCCTGCGTGCCATGGAGCGCGACGCTCAACTGATCTACACCCGCCGTGGCACCTACGCGCCCGTGGACAAGCTCGACCTAATCGCCGGTCGTATCGCCGGTCACCGTGACGGCTTTGGCTTTTTGATCCCGGATGACGGCAGCGACGACCTGTTCATGAGCCCGGCGCAAATGCGCCTGGTGTTCGATGGCGACCGCGCCCTGGCCCGGGTTTCCGGCCTGGACCGCCGTGGCCGTCGTGAAGGCGTGATTGTCGAAGTGGTGTCCCGTGGTCACGAAACCATCGTGGGCCGTTACTTCGAAGAAGGCGGTATCGGTTTTGTGGTGCCGGACAACCCCAAGGTACAGCAGGAAGTGCTGATCACCCCGGGCCGCAACGCCAACGCCAAGATCGGTCAATTCGTGGAAGTGAAAATCACCCACTGGCCGACCCCGCGCTTCCAGCCACAGGGCGATATCGTCGAAGTGGTCGGCAACTACATGGCGCCGGGCATGGAAATCGACGTGGCGCTGCGCACCTACGACATCCCGCACGTGTGGCCCGAAGCCGTCGTGAAGGAAGCGCGCAAACTCAAGCCGCAAGTCGAAGAAAAAGACAAAGAAAAGCGCATCGATCTGCGCGATTTGCCCTTCGTCACCATCGACGGCGAAGACGCCCGTGACTTTGACGATGCCGTCTACTGTGAAGCCCGTCCGGGCAAGCTGCGCCTGTTCTCCGGCGGCTGGAAGCTGTACGTGGCTATCGCCGACGTCTCCAGCTACGTGAAAATCGGCTCGGCCCTGGATGCCGAAGCCCAGGTGCGCGGCAACTCGGTGTACTTCCCTGAGCGCGTGATCCCGATGCTGCCGGAGGAGTTGTCCAACGGTCTGTGCTCCCTGAACCCGAAAGTCGACCGCTTGGCCATGGTGTGCGAGATGACCATCTCCAAGACCGGCGAGATGACCGACTACCAGTTCTACGAAGCGGTGATCCACTCCCAGGCGCGCCTGACCTACAACAAGGTCAGCACCATTCTGGAACACTCCAAAACCAGCGAAGCCAAAGCCCTGCGCGGTGAGTACGCGGGTGTCGTGCCGCACCTCAAGCAGCTTTATGCGTTGTACAAAGTGCTGCTGGGTGCTCGCCATGTGCGTGGCGCCATTGACTTTGAAACGCAGGAAACCCGGATTGTGTTCGGTTCCGAGCGCAAGATCGCCGCCATTACCCCGACCACCCGCAACGACGCGCACAAGTTGATCGAGGAATGCATGCTGGCGGCCAACGTGGCCACCGCCGAGTTCCTGAAAAAGCACGAAATCCCTGCGCTATACCGCGTTCACGACGGCCCGCCGCCGGAGCGTCTGGAAAAACTGCGCGCGTTTCTGGGCGAGCTCGGCCTGTCCTTGCACAAAGGCAAGGAAGGCCCGACGCCGAAGGATTACCAGGCGTTGCTGGCCAGCATCAAGGACCGTCCGGATTACCACGTGATCCAGACCGTCATGCTGCGTTCCCTGAGCCAGGCGGTGTACAGCGCCGAAAACGAAGGCCACTTCGGCCTCAATTACGAGGCGTACACCCACTTCACCTCGCCGATTCGCCGTTACCCGGACCTGCTCACGCACCGCGCCATCCGCAGCGTGATCCACTCCAAGCAGAACACCCCGCACGTCAAGCGCGCCGGTGCCATGACCATTCCGAAGGCGCGCATCTATCCGTACGACGAAGCGGCCCTGGAACAGTTGGGCGAGCAGTGCTCCATGAGCGAGCGCCGCGCCGACGAAGCCACCCGCGATGTGGTGAACTGGCTCAAGTGCGAGTTCATGAAAGACCGCGTGGGCGAGTCGTTCCCGGGTGTGATCACCGCCGTGACCGGCTTTGGCCTGTTCGTCGAGCTGACCGACATCTACGTCGAAGGCCTGGTGCACGTCACCGCCTTGCCGGGCGATTACTACCACTTCGACCCTGTGCATCACCGCCTGGCGGGCGAGCGCACCGGGCGCAGTTTCCGCTTGGGCGACACCGTGGAAGTGCGCGTCATGCGCGTGGACCTCGACGAGCGCAAGATCGACTTCGAGATGGCCGAAAAAACCCTCGAGGCACCGATCGGGCGTAAGAAGCGCGGGGCCGAAACCAGCGCGCCGAAAGGCAAGTCCGCGCCAGCCAAGGTTGAGCCAGAAGCGGCGCCGGTCAAACCGGCCCGTCGTTCCTCGACCAAGGAAACCGCCTCCGAGGCCTATCGCCCAAGCGACGCCGCAGCCAAAAACGCCGAAGTGCGCAAAAGCCGCGAGCTGAAGCAAAAACTGCTCAGCGAAGCCAAGACCGGTGGCAAACCGGCCTCGGGCCATGGCGGCCATGATGGCGACAAAAAACCGAGCAAACACCGTAAAGGCCCGTCCAAAACGGGTTCGGCCCCCGCGAAAAGCGGCGGCTCGCGCAAACCTAAGGCCAAGTCATGAGTCTGGAAAAAATCTACGGCGTGCACGCCGTAGAAGCGTTGCTGCGTCACCATCCCAAGCGCGTCAAGCAGGTGTGGCTGGCCGAAGGTCGCAGCGAGCCGCGTGTACAAGCGCTGGTCGAGCTGGCCAACGAAAACCGCGTGGCCATCGGCCAGGCCGAGCGCCGCGAGATGGACGCCTGGGTCGAAGGCGTCCACCAGGGCGTGGTGGCGGATGTCAGCCCGAGCCAGGTCTGGGGCGAGGCCATGCTCGACGAGCTGCTGGACCGTACCGAAGGTGCACCGCTGCTGCTGGTGCTGGACGGCGTGACCGACCCGCACAACCTCGGCGCGTGCCTGCGTTCGGCGGATGCTGCTGGCGCACTGGCGGTGATTGTGCCTAAAGACAAGTCGGCCACGTTGACGCCGGTTGTGCGTAAAGTCGCCTGCGGCGCGGCGGAAGTGATTCCGCTGGTGGCCGTGACCAACCTGGCGCGCACCCTGGAGAAACTCCAGCAGCGCGGCCTGTGGGTCGTCGGCACGGCGGGGGAGGCCGAGGTCAGCATTTATGACCAGGACCTCACCGGCCCCACCATTCTCATCATGGGTGCCGAAGGCAAAGGCATGCGCCGCCTGACCCGCGAGCATTGCGACTACCTGGTGCACCTGCCCATGGCCGGTAGCGTCAGCAGCCTCAACGTGTCGGTGGCAACCGGTGTGTGTCTGTTCGAAGCACGCCGGCAACGAAGCGCCCCGCGCAAGCCGTGACCGCACGCTGCAAGCTTGACGCCTCAAGCTTGCAGCCACCCCTGCGCCTACCACTTGTAGCGTGCAGCTTGCAGCTTCCCCCTCGCTCCTCTACTATTGCGCCCCTTGCCTGCATGGCCGGTACGCATGTGCCTCCCCGCAGCAAGGTCCATAAGTGTCATTCACTCCTTGTCTGACCGTTTTTGAGCGGCAGGCTACAACCCGTAAGGAGCATTCATGCGTCATTACGAAATCATCTTTTTGGTCCACCCGGATCAAAGCGAGCAAGTCGGCGGCATGGTTGAGCGTTACACCAAGCTGATCGAAGAAGACGGCGGCAAAATCCACCGTCTGGAAGACTGGGGCCGTCGTCAACTGGCCTACGCAATCAACAATGTTCACAAGGCTCACTACGTGATGCTGAACGTTGAGTGCACTGGCAAGGCCCTGGCCGAGCTGGAAGACAACTTCCGCTACAACGATGCTGTGATCCGTAACCTGGTCATCCGTCGCGACGAAGCCGTTACCGGCCAGTCCGAGATGCTCAAGGCTGAAGAAAACCGCAGTGAGCGCCGTGAGCGTCGCGACCGTCCTGAGCATGCTGAAAGCGCCGATGGCGACGACAGCGATGACAGCGACAACAGCGACAACGCTGACGAGTAATCCACGGACCTTTTAAGGAGCCTATCAAATGGCACGTTTCTTCCGTCGTCGTAAATTCTGCCGCTTCACCGCTGAAGAAGTGAAAGAGATCGATTACAAAGATCTCAACACTCTGAAAGCCTACGTATCCGAGACCGGCAAAATCGTTCCAAGCCGCATCACCGGTACCAAAGCTCGTTATCAGCGTCAGCTGGCCACCGCTATCAAGCGCGCCCGCTTCCTGGCCCTGCTGGCCTACACCGACAGCCACGGCCGCTGAGACCGGGCAGTCGACACGCAGTAAGGGATTGAATGCATGCGCGCCTTAGCTGAGTTCATCATGCGCGGTCGTGTGCAGGCCACTCTGGTAGTGGCTGGATGTGCGGCATTGCCGTTGTTGTATTGGTTGGGTGCTGCCGCTGTATGCCTTGTGCTGCTGCGGCGCGGTTTGCAGGACGCCGTGGGTGTCCTGGCCCTGGGATTGTTGCCGGCCTTGATCTGGTGGCTGCAATTGGGTGATCCACGCGTGCTTATGGTACTGGTGGGGGCCTCGAGCCTTGCGTTGGTTTTGCGCGCAAGCGAGTCCTGGGTCCGCACGCTGCTGGTCAGCGTGGCGTTGGGGTTGGTGTATTCAGTGGTGCTTGGCGCGGCTTTCCGCCCGCAGATCGAGGCGCTGTCGCAGGAGATTATCGATGTCCTGCCGCGAGCCCTCGGGGATCTCTACACGCAGTTGTCGGTAGATGAGCGAGCGCGTTTTGTAGCACTGGTGGCACCACTCCTGACTGGCCTGATAGCGGCAATAATGCAGGTCGTCAGCTTGTTGAGCCTGATTCTTGGGCGTTACTGGCAGGCGTCTTTGTACAACCCGGGTGGTTTCGGTCGCGAATTTCGCAGTATCCGAATCCCGCTTGGGCCGGCGATGTTGCTGTTGGCTTGCATGCTTGTCGGACCGAATTTCGGTCCTCAGATGGCCATGCTGGTGCCGATGTGCAGCATCCCGCTGATGTTCGCCGGGCTGGCCCTGATTCACGGGCTGGTGGCGCAAAAGCGATTGGCCAGGTTCTGGCTGGTGGGGTTGTACGTAACGCTGATGCTGTTCATGCAACTGATCTATCCGTTACTCGTGGTTTTGGCCATTGTCGACGGCCTGATTGATTTTCGCGGTCGTGCGGCGCCCAAAGGCACCGATGACGCGAACGGTGAAGGTTAAAAGTTAGAGGATTTCCACATGCAACTGATCCTTCTGGAAAAAGTCGCCAACCTGGGCAACCTGGGCGACAAAGTGAACGTTAAGGCCGGTTACGGTCGTAACTACCTGCTGCCATACGGCAAAGCCACCGCTGCAACCGCTGCCAACCTGGCTGCGTTTGAAGAGCGTCGCGCTGAGCTGGAAAAAGCTGCAGCAGACAAGAAAGCTTCGGCTGAAACCCGTGCTGCCCAACTGGCCGAGCTGGAAGTGACCATCACTGCCACCGCCGGTGACGAAGGCAAGCTGTTCGGTTCGATCGGCACCCACGACATCGCTGATGCACTGACCGCCTCCGGCGTTGAAGTGCAGAAGAGCGAAGTTCGTCTGCCGAACGGCACCATCCGCAACGTAGGCGAATTCGACGTAGCCGTGCACCTGCACGCTGAAGTTGAAGCCACCGTACGCGTTGTCGTGGTAGCAGCTTAAGCAGCACCTAACTGACTGGCACCTCGCGTGCCGGGCGGTTAACATCGGGCACGATCCTGTTTACAGGTCGTGCCCTTTGTTTTTCTACAAACCCCCAAATTCAAGTGGCCATGAACGATATCTCCGCTCCTGAGCAATATGACCTGCAAACCGCTGCCCTGAAGGTGCCGCCGCATTCCATCGAGGCCGAACAGGCCGTGCTCGGTGGCCTGATGCTGGACAACAACGCCTGGGAACGCGTGCTGGATCAAGTCTCGGACGGCGACTTCTACCGTCATGACCACCGCCTGATCTTCCGCGCCATCGCCAAGCTGGCCGACCAGAACTCGCCGATCGACGTGGTCACCCTCGCCGAACAGCTCGACAAGGAAGGCCAGACCTCCCAGGTCGGCGGCCTGGGCTACCTGGGCGAACTGGCCAAGAACACCCCGTCGGTCGCTAACATCAAGGCCTATGCCCAGATCGTTCGCGAGCGGGCCACGCTGCGCCAGTTGATCGGCATCAGCACCGACATCGCCGACAGCGCCTTCAACCCCGAAGGCCGCACCGCCGCCGAGATCCTCGACGAAGCCGAACGGCAGATCTTCCAGATCGCCGAAGCACGGCCCAAGACCGGCGGCCCGGTAGGCGTGAACGACCTGTTGACCAAGGCCATCGACCGCATCGACACCCTGTTCAACACCGACAACGCCATCACCGGCCTGTCCACCGGCTACACCGACCTTGACGAGAAAACCAGTGGCCTGCAGCCCGCCGACCTGATCATCGTCGCCGGTCGTCCGTCCATGGGTAAGACCACCTTTGCGATGAACCTGGTGGAAAACGCCGTACTGCGCAGCGAAAAGGCCGTGTTGGTGTACTCCCTCGAGATGCCAGGCGAATCGCTGATCATGCGTATGCTGTCGTCCCTGGGCCGCATCGACCAGACCAAAGTGCGTTCCGGCCAGCTGGAAGACGACGACTGGCCGCGCCTGACCTCGGCCGTCAACCTGCTCAACGACCGCAAGCTGTTCATCGACGACACCGCCGGTATCAGCCCCTCGGAAATGCGCGCGCGGACCCGCCGCCTGGTGCGCGAGCACGGCGATGTCGGCCTGATCATGATCGACTACCTGCAGCTCATGCAGATCCCGGGCTCCAGCGGTGACAACCGCACCAACGAAATTTCCGAGATTTCCCGGTCCCTCAAGGCCCTGGCCAAGGAATTCAACTGCCCGGTGGTGGCGCTGTCCCAGCTCAACCGTTCCCTGGAACAGCGGCCCAACAAGCGCCCGGTGAACTCCGACTTGCGTGAATCGGGTGCGATCGAGCAGGACGCCGACGTGATCATGTTTGTGTACCGCGACGAGGTGTATCACCCGGAAACGGAACACAAAGGCATCGCCGAGATCATTATCGGCAAGCAGCGGAACGGCCCCATCGGCTTTATCCGCCTGGCCTTTATCGGCAAATACACGCGCTTCGAGAACCTGGCGCCGGGCAGCTACAACTTCGACGACGACGAATAGCTTGCAGCGCCTGTAAGGGCCTGATCGCGGGAAAGCCCGCGATCGGGCTCGCCACAATTGCGACCCCTGACGTCGGAATTGGTCAAATTTTGTGCTATATTCCGCGCCCGCGATTTTCCATCTCAACACCGGTCACCCGTCATGCAAACAGCCAAGCCGTTATTTGACTATCCCAAGTACTGGGCCGAATGCTTCGGCCCGGCGCCGTTCCTGCCCATGAGCAGGGAGGAGATGGATCAGCTTGGCTGGGACTCGTGCGACGTCATCATCGTCACCGGCGATGCCTACGTGGACCACCCCTCGTTCGGTATGGCGATCATCGGCCGGCTGCTGGAGTCCCAGGGCTTTCGCGTCGGCATCATCGCGCAGCCGAACTGGCAGTCCAAAGACGACTTCATGAAACTGGGCGAGCCGAACCTGTTTTTCGGTGTCGCGGCCGGCAACATGGACTCGATGATCAACCGCTACACCGCCGACAAGAAAATCCGCTCGGACGACGCCTACACCCCAGGCGGCATGGCTGGCAAACGCCCGGACCGCGCTAGCCTGGTGTACAGCCAGCGCTGCAAGGAAGCCTACAACCATGTGCCGATCGTGCTCGGCGGTATCGAAGCCTCCCTGCGCCGCATCGCGCATTACGACTACTGGCAGGACCGGGTGCGCAACTCGATCCTGATCGACGCCGCCGCCGACATCCTCTTGTACGGCAACGCCGAGCGGGCGATTGTCGAAGTGGCGCAGCGCCTGTCGTGGGGCCACAAGATCGAAGACATCACCGACGTGCGCGGCACCGCGTTCATTCGCCGTGACACCCCGGCAGGCTGGTACGAAGTGGACTCCACCCGCATCGACCGCCCGGGCAAGATCGACAAGATCATCAACCCGTACGTGAACACCCAAGACACCCAGGCCTGCGCCATCGAGCAGGAAAAGGGCCCGGTCGAAGACCCGGAAGAAGCCAAGGTCGTGCAGATCCTGGCCAGCCCCAAGATGACCCGCGACAAGACCGTGATCCGCCTGCCGTCCGTGGAAAAAGTGCGCAACGACGCGGTGCTCTACGCCCACGCCAACCGCGTGCTGCACCTGGAAACCAACCCGGGCAACGCCCGTGCACTGGTGCAGAAGCACGGCGAAGTGGACGTGTGGTTCAACCCGCCGCCCATTCCCATGACCACCGAAGAAATGGACTACGTGTTTGGCATGCCTTACGCACGTATCCCGCACCCAGCGTATGGCAAGGAAAAAATCCCGGCCTACGACATGATCCGTTTCTCGGTCAACATCATGCGTGGCTGCTTTGGCGGCTGCACCTTCTGCTCCATCACCGAGCACGAAGGCCGCATCATCCAGAACCGTTCCGAAGAGTCGATCATTCGCGAGATCGAAGAAATCCGCGACAAGGTCCCAGGCTTTACCGGCGTGATCTCTGACCTGGGCGGCCCTACCGCGAACATGTACCGCATCGCCTGCAAGAGCCCGGAAATCGAATCCGCGTGCCGCAAGCCGTCCTGCGTGTTCCCCGGTATCTGCCCGAACCTGAACACCGACCACTCCTCGCTGATCCAGCTGTACCGCAGCGCCCGTGCGTTGCCGGGGGTGAAGAAGATCCTCATCGCGTCCGGCCTGCGTTACGACCTGGCCGTGGAGTCACCGGAGTACGTGAAAGAGCTGGTGACCCACCACGTGGGTGGCTACCTGAAGATCGCCCCGGAACACACCGAGGAAGGTCCGCTCAACCAGATGATGAAACCGGGCATCGGCACCTATGACCGGTTCAAGCGGATGTTCGAGAAGTACACCAAGGAAGCGGGCAAGGAGCAGTACCTGATCCCGTACTTCATCGCCGCCCACCCGGGCACCACCGATGAAGATATGATGAACCTGGCCCTGTGGCTCAAGGGCAACGGCTTTCGCGCCGACCAGGTGCAGGCGTTCTACCCGTCGCCGATGGCCACCGCCACCGCCATGTACCACTCGGGCAAGAACCCGCTGCGCAAGGTCACTTACAAGAGCGACGGGGTGACCATCGTCAAGAGCGAAGAACAGCGCCGCCTGCACAAGGCCTTTTTGCGTTATCACGACCCCAAGGGCTGGCCGATGCTGCGTGAAGCGCTGACCCGCATGGGCCGTGGCGACCTGATCGGGCCGGGCAAAGACCAACTGATCCCGCTGCACCAGCCGGCCACCGACAGCTACCAGAGCGCCCGTCGCAAGAACTCGACGCCTGCGGGCAGCCACAAGGTCGCCAAAGACACCACCACCAAAATCCTCACCCAGCACACCGGCTTGCCGCCGCGTGGCAGTGACGGCAGCAACCCGTGGGACAAGCGCGAACAGGCCAAGGCCGCCGCCATGGCGCGCAACAAGCAGGCCGCCAAGGAACGCACCGACGCCGCCAAGGGCAAAGGCAAGAAGCCTGCCCGCAAGCCCGTCGTACCGCGTTGATCGCCGCCTGAACCCCCGACGCCAGCCACCGTGCTGGCGTCGTGTTTCAGGGCCGGTGCACGTGCTCAGTTCCCCGGCAAAATCCGTATTCCGTGCTGCTCGGCCAGCGCCATCACGTGCTGCATCTGTTCGGCTGTCGGCGGGGCGACCTCGGGGATCACGCCGTTAATGATCGCAATGCCCGCCGCGGCCACGAATTGGTCGAAACCGCCGGGCGTGCCGACCACCAAGGCCCGGGCCGGTACAGCCCCCACGTTGCGCAGGCGCTGCGGGACGTTGCGCGGCGCAAAATAGCTTTCGCCCGCCTTAAGCGTAAAAACCTGGTCGCCGATGGTCACTTCAAGCTCGCCTTCGTACAGGTGCATCGACTCGTCTTCCTGCACATGCAGGTGCAGGCCGCCATCCGCGCCGGGTGGCATCAGGCCTTCGACCATGGAGAACTGGCCGCCGGTTTCCCGACTCGACAGCAAAATCTTCAGCTGCACGCCAAACAGCAGGTACGTGTCCGGGGTGGTTTTATGAACGGCAGGGGGCTGGGGCATGGCTGGTACTCGGTCGGGTTTCAGGGACCGAGAGTGGAGCATGCAGGCCTTGGGCGGGCGTGCCGGTTAGTGCGCGGATGTGTCTATTGCGGCTATTGGCAGGCGCGGCGAAAGGCGCTGGGGGTCAGCCCCGTGTAGCGCTGAAACGTGCGCGAAAAATGCTGTGAGGTCTGAAACCCGCACGCCAGCGCCACTTCCAGCAACGAAGGCGCCTGTCGATGCAGCAGTGACTTGGCCCGCTCGACCCGTGCGCGCAGCACGTACTGGTGCGCGGGCAGGCCAAACGTCGCGTGAAACAGCCGCGAAAAATGCGCCCGGCTGAAACCTGCGCACAGGGCCAGTTCGTGCAACGACAACGGTTGGTCCAGGTGGGCCTGAATGTAGTCCTCGACCCGCCGTGCGCAGTAGGCTGGCAAGCTGTTGACCGGACGCAGGGTGGCAGGCGCAAACGCGTTGTAGCGGCTGACCAGCGTGGCGGCGATGGCCTGCTCCATGGCGTCCACAAACAATCGCCCCGACGCAAAGCCGCTGGCCTGCTCCAGGTACAACGCCTGAAACAATGCGCTCAAACGCTCATCGCGCACACCGGGGTTGGGCAGCAGCTCGAAATGGCCGTTGCCGGTTTCCTCGGCGGCGGCACGCATGACCGGGTCGCCCAGGCTCACACTGATGAACTGCACGGGCGCCAGCCAGCGGACACTCTCCGGCGTGCCCCGCAGGGAAAATGCCAGGGAGTGCGCGGCAACCGGGATTCGCCTGACCGCCGCATCCGCCTCGCAGTGCAGTACCGCACTGCTGCGCATAAACATCGTCAGCATTTGTGTGTCCAGCCGATGGGTGTGCCAGTCGCCGGGCTCCAGGCAATGGGTTTCTACCGGCATGGCGCCGGGCGAGGCGGGGCCCGGTGACGAGGCGCCGAACAGGGGGATGGAAGCGCCGTCGTGGACGGCTGCAATTCGAGCAGTGTGCATGCAGGTCGTCCGTCGCCGCAGGGGGGAATGCGCCGCCAACTTGCCTCACGCCTTCGCGTAGTGTCAATCACGGTACGGGACCGCTGATCGGCCCGGCACTATAAGTGGGCGGGGTGTTGCACGGTGTTTGCCCGATAGCGCTATTTTGGTGCTGCGGGTGCCCGAACAGACAGCACCGTCATCCGGTGCGCCGGGCTTGCCGGAATGGCATAAGTCTTGCGCGCTTTCTTACATGCCCAGGCTCGCAGGAGGCCGCCGTGTCGATTCATGTCGCGTTGCACCACGTTACGCATTACCGCTACGACCGTGCGGTCGAGCTCGGCCCGCAGATCGTGCGGCTACGCCCGGCGGCCCACAGCCGCACGCGGATCTTGTCCTACGCGCTGAAAGTGCAACCCGAGCAGCATTTCATCAACTGGCAGCAAGACCCGCAGGGCAACTACCTGGCGCGCCTGGTGTTCCCGGAAAAGACCGACGAGCTGCGCATCGAAGTCGACCTGGTCGCCGAAATGGCGGTGTTCAATCCGTTCGACTTTTTCCTTGAGCCCTACGCCGAAAACATCCCGTTCAGCTATGCCGCCGATGAGCGACGCGAGCTGGCGCCGTACCTGGAAACCTTGCCGCTCACGCCGACGTTTGCCGCGTACCTGGCCGCCATCGACCGCACGCCCTTGCCTGCGGTGGACTTTCTGGTGGCCCTCAACCAGCGCGTGGCCGCCGACATCGGCTACCTGATCCGCCTGGAACCAGGCGTGCAAACCCCCGAATTCACCCTGCAAAACGCCTCGGGCTCTTGCCGTGACTCGGCGTGGCTGTTGGTGCAACTGCTGCGCAACCTGGGCCTGGCCGCGCGCTTTGTGTCCGGTTACCTGATCCAACTGACCGCTGACGTAAAGGCGCTCGACGGCCCCTCCGGCACCGAGGTGGACTTCACCGACCTGCACGCCTGGTGCGAAGTGTATTTACCGGGCGCGGGCTGGATCGGCCTGGACGCCACCTCCGGCCTGTTTGCCGGTGAAGGACATATCCCGTTGGCGTGCAGTCCCGATCCTTCTTCTGCCGCGCCCATCAGTGGGTTAGTGGAACCTTGCGAGTGCGAATTTGCCCACGAAATGTCGGTAGAGCGCAGGTGGGAAGCGCCCCGTGTTACCAAGCCCTACACCGAGGCGCAATGGCAGGCGATCCAGGCACTGGGCCGCCAGATCGACGGCGACCTGCTGGAGCACGACGTCCGCCTGACCATGGGCGGCGAGCCGACGTTTGTGTCCATCGATGACCCGGACGGCGCCGAATGGAACACCGCCGCCCTGGGGCCGACCAAGCGCAGGCTGTCTGCCGAATTGTTCCAGCGCTTGCGCAAACACTACGCGCCCAAGGGGCTGGTGCATTTCGGCCAGGGCAAGTGGTATCCCGGCGAACAACTGCCGCGTTGGTCGCTCAATTGCCACTGGCGCCGTGACGGCGTGCCGATCTGGCATAACGAGGCGCTGATCGCCGACGAGCAGAAAGACTACGGCGCCGACAGCGTGATGGCCGGACGTTTTCTGGCGGGCATCGCCGAGCGCCTGAAACTGCCCACACGGTTTGTGTTCCCGGCCTACGAGGATCACCTGCATTTCTTGTGGCGCGAAGGCAATTTGCCGCAGAACGTCACCGCCCTGGACCCACGCCTTAACGATGAGCTGGAACGTGAGCGCCTGCGCAAGGTGTTCGGCCAGGGCCTGGGCACCGTCATCGGCCAGGTACTGCCCCTGGCGCGCACGGCCGCCAATGACCAGTGGCAGAGCGGGCGCTGGTACTTGCGCGGCGACCACTGCCGGTTGGTGCCGGGGGATTCGGCGCTGGGCTATCGCCTGCCGCTGGCCTCGCAGCCCTGGGTGACGGCGGCGGAGTACCCGTTTGTGCACCCCACCGACCCCAGCCAGGACTTGCCCCCCTTGCCGGGCACGGCGCAATTGAATGCGCATGCTGACGCCGCCGAGAGCGACGAACGTGTCCCGCAGGTCGATCAGTCCGCCGACTGGCTCACGCGCACCGCGCTGTGCGCCCAGGCTCGCGGTGGTCGGCTGTACCTGTTCATGCCGCCGCTGGAGCGGGTCGAGGACTACCTAGAACTGGTGGCGGTCATCGAAGCCACCGCCCAGGCGCTGCGTTGCCCGGTGCTGCTGGAAGGCTACGAACCCCCGAGCGATACACGCTTGAGCAATTTCCGCGTCACCCCGGACCCGGGCGTGATCGAGGTCAACGTGCAGCCGTCCGCCACCTGGGACGAGTTGGTCGAACGCACCGAGTTCCTCTATGAAGAGGCCCGGCAAACCCGCCTCACCAGCGAAAAATTCATGATCGACGGGCGCCACACCGGCACCGGCGGCGGTAACCATTTTGTGCTCGGCGGTGCCACGCCCAAAGACTCGCCGTTCCTGCGCCGTCCGGACTTGCTGCGCAGCCTGATCAGCTACTGGCATAACCACCCGTCGTTGTCCTACTTGTTTTCGGGACTGTTCATCGGCCCGACGTCCCAGGCGCCGCGTGTGGACGAGGCCCGTAACGATGCGTTGTACGAGTTGGAAATCGCGTTTGCACAAATGCCCGCGCCGGGCGAAGCGTGCCCGCCCTGGTTGGTCGACCGCCTGCTGCGCAACTTGCTGATCGACGTGACCGGCAACACGCACCGTGCCGAATTTTGCATCGACAAACTCTATTCGCCAGACGGCGCCACCGGCCGCCTGGGCCTGCTGGAATTGCGCGCCTTTGAAATGCCGCCCCATGCGCGCATGAGCCTGACCCAGCAATTGCTGTTGCGCGCGCTGGTCGCGCGTTTCTGGCGTGAGCCCTATGCGCCGCCGAAACTGGCGCGCTGGGGCACGCAACTGCATGACCGTTTCCTGTTGCCGCACTTTATCGAGCAGGACTTTGCCGACGTGATCGCAGACCTCAACGGCGCCGGTTACGCGCTGCGCGCCGAATGGTTTGCCCCGCACCTGGAGTTTCGTTTTCCCAAGGTGGGCGACTATGCCGTCGACGGCATCGAACTGGAGCTGCGCCAGGCCCTGGAGCCCTGGCATGTGCTGGGGGAAGAGGGCGGGGCGGGCGGCACCGTGCGGTATGTGGACTCGTCGCTGGAGCGTTTGCAGGTCAAGTTGAACGGCCTGCCGCCCGAGCGTTACCGGCTGACCTGCAACGGCGTCCCGGTGCCGCTGCACGCCACCGGCCGCGTGGGTGAGTTTGTCGCCGGGGTGCGTTACCGCGCCTGGCAGCCGTTTAACTGCCTGCAACCGACGATCGCGGTGCACGCGCCTTTGGTGTTCGATGTGCTGGACACCTGGATGCAGCGCTCGCTGGGCGGCTGCCAGTACCACGTCGCCCACCCGGGCGGGCGCAATTACGACAGCTTGCCGGTCAACGCCAACGAAGCCGAAAGCCGGCGCCTGGCGCGGTTTTTCCGCTTGGGGCACAGCCCGGGCACGCTGGCGGTGCCGCCGGTACGGGTGGACGACGAATTCCCGCTCACCCTGGACCTGCGCCGCCACCCCAAGGCCCCTGAATAACAGGCCGCTCGCTGTTGCAGTGAGTGGGCTTGCCCGCACCCGGCAAGCCCACTCACCGCCCACGCGTGGATCCACGCTGGATTTGCAGTGTTTGTGAGTTAATCTGACGTCCCTTGCCCCTGCCGAGCGTTCCATGCCCGACTTGCTCGACCAATACCCGCTCACCGCCGGTACTTATCACGAACTGCTGGACGACAGTGGCGCCGTGCGCAGCCACTGGCGGCGTCTGCTCGACCATCTGCAACGCAGCACCCCGGCCCAACTGGCCCAGCGCCAGGCCTTGCTGACGCGCCAGATCCAGGAAAACGGCGTGACCTACAACGTCTATGCCGATCCCAAGGGCGCCGACCGCCCGTGGGAACTGGACCTGCTGCCCCATGTGCTTGCCGCTGATGAGTGGAAGCACCTGTCGGCCGGTATCGCCCAGCGTGCCCGTTTGCTTAACGCCGTGCTGGCCGACCTCTACGGCCCGCAAACCCTGATCGCCGAAGGCTTGCTGCCCGCGGAGCTGGTGTTTGGCCACAACAACTTTTTGTGGCCATGCCAGGGCATCCAGCCGCCCGATGGTACCTTCCTGCACCTTTACGCCGTGGACCTTGCGCGCACGCCCGATGGCCGCTGGTGGGTCACCGCCGACCGCACCCAGGCGCCGTCCGGGGCCGGTTACGCGCTGGAAAACCGCACCATCGTGTCCCGTGCGTTTCCCGACCTTTACCGCGACTTGCAGGTGCGCCACCTCACGGGGTTCTTTCGCACCCTGCAAGAAACCCTGGCCCGCCAGGCACCCGGTGACGACGCACCGCCGCTGATCGTGCTGCTCACGCCGGGGCGTTTCAACGAGAGCTATTTTGAGCACCTCTACCTCGCCCGGCAGCTCGGCTACCCGTTGGTCGAAGGTGGCGACCTGACCGTGCGCGACGCCACGGTGTACCTGAAAACCCTGAACGGCCTGCGCCGCGTGCACGCGATCATGCGTCGCCTGGACGACGACTTCTGCGACCCGCTCGAACTGCGCACCGACTCGGCCCTGGGTGTGCCGGGCCTGTTGGGCGCGGTGCGTGAAGGCAACGTGCTGGTGGCCAACGCCTTGGGCAGTGGCGTGTTGGAGTCGCCCGGGTTGTTGGGCTTTTTGCCAAAGATCAATCAGCACCTGTTTGGTGAAGAACTGATCTTGCCGTCCATCGCCACCTGGTGGTGTGGCGAGGCGCCGGTGCTGGCCGAAGCGCTGGAAAAACTCCCGGAGTTGCTGATCAAACCGGCGTTCCCGTCGCAAAGTTTTGCGCCGGTGTTTGGTCGCGACCTCAATGATGAACAACGCCAGGCCCTGGCCGAACGCATTCAGGCGCGGCCATACGCGTACGTTGCGCAGGAACTGGCGCAACTGTCCCAGGCGCCGGTGTGGCACACCGTGGACGACCACCTGCAGCATCGCGCCATCGGCATGCGCGTGTACGCGGTGGCCAGCGCCGACGGCTACCGCGTGCTGCCTGGCGGGCTGACCCGCGTGGCGGCCGAGGCCGACGCCGAAGTGGTGTCGATGCAACGCGGTGGCGCGAGCAAAGACACCTGGGTGCTGGGCGACCGGGCCCACGGCACCGAGCACTGGCGTGCACAGCGTGCCATTGGGGCGCATGACCTGGTGCGGCGCGACCCCTATTTGCCGTCGCGGGTGGTGGAAAACCTGTTTTGGTTTGGCCGCTATTGCGAGCGCTGCGATGACAGCGCGCGCTGGTTGCGGGTGGTGTTGGCGCGTTACGTCGACGGCGACGACCCACAAGCCCTGCAGGCCGCCGTGGAGCTGGGCGAAAGCCTGCGCTTGCTGCCCGAAGAGGGCGAGCTGCCCGAGCGGTTGCTGGCGGCGCTGCTGGGCGATGACTGGCCGTTCAGCCTGCGCGCCAACCTGCAACGCCTGCAATGGGCGGCGTCCCAGGTGCGCGGCAAGCTGTCCCGGGAAAACTGGCAGGCACTGGTGGAGTTGCAGCGCGAGGCCCTGCAACTGGAGAGCAAGGAGCCTGACTTCGGCGAATTGCTCGACTTCCTCAACCGTCTGGTCATGTCCCTGGCGGCGCTGTCAGGCTTTGCGCTGGACGACATGACCCGCGATGAAGGCTGGCGCTTTCTGATGATGGGCCGGCGCATCGAGCGCTTGCAGTTCTTGAGCAGCAGCCTGGCGGCGTTCCTGCGCGGCGTGGCGGTGTTCGATCAAGCCGGGCTTGAGTGGTTGCTGGAGCTGGGCAACAGCAGCATCACCTACCGCTCGCGTTACCTGGCGGTGCCGCAATTGATCCCGGTGCTCGACCTGTTGCTGCTGGATGAACAAAACCCTCATGCGGTGTTGTTTCAGCTCAAGCTGGTGAGCCGCAACTTGCGTCGCCTGAACGATGATTTTGCCGCGCCCCGTGACAGCGGGCTGGCCCCGTTGGTGGAGCGCCTGGCGCGTTTTGACCTGGGCTGCCTGGAAAACCCGCTGTTCGGCGATGCCAGCGTGCGCGCTGCCCTGGACGGCCTGGCCGACCTGTTGCAAGCCGTGGCCGATGAAAGCGGGCAAGTGTCCGACCGCCTGGCCTTGCGCCATTTTGCCCATGTGGATGATGTGAGCCAGCAAACGGTGTCTGTGTGATGAGTGCCCGCTACCAGATTTTTCACGATACCCACTACCACTACGACAGCCCGGTGTCGCTGGCCCAGCAGCTTGCGCACTTGTGGCCCCGGCCCTGCGCGTGGCAACGCTGCACGCTGCAGTTGCTGGACATCAGCCCCGAGCCCACCGTGCGCCGCGACGAGCTGGACGTGTTCGGCAACCCCATCACGCGCCTGGCGTTCGAGCGGCCCCATGACGAACTGCTGGTCAACGCCGCGCTGACGGTGGAGGTGCTGGAGCGCCCGACGCTGGATTTTGCCCAGTCACCGGCCTGGGAACTCACCCGCAGCCAGTTGACGTACAGCAGCCTGGCGCTGCCGGCCGACCGGCTCGAGGCGTGCCGGTATCGGTTCGAGTCGCCTTACGTGCACCTCAAGAACAGCTTTGTCGAGTTCTCCGAAAGCTGCTTTACGGCGGGTCGCCCGTTGTTGCTGGGCGTGCAGGCGCTCATGCAAAAAATCTTCAGCGAATTCACCTTTGACGCCGAGGCCACGCAGGTGGCAACGCCGTTGGTGGAAGTGCTGGAGCGTCGTCGCGGCGTGTGCCAGGACTTCGCCCACCTGATGCTCGCCTGCCTGCGCTCGCGCGGCCTGGCGGCGCGCTACATCAGCGGCTACCTGCTCACCCAGCCACCGCCTGGCCAGCCGCGCCTGATCGGCGCCGATGCGTCGCATGCCTGGGTGTCGGTGTTTTGCCCGGTGTTGGGCTGGGTGGATTTTGACCCGACCAACAACGTGCAGCCCGCGCTGGAGCACATCACCCTGGCCTGGGGCCGGGACTTTTCCGATGTGTCGCCGCTGCGCGGGGTGATATTGGGCGGCGGCAGTCATGACCCCGAAGTGCGTGTGACGGTCATGCCCATCGAGTGAGCCTGCGCTAAAGCGCAAAGGCTTGTAAGCGTTTCTAAAGAGTCAAACCTCGCGTCGAGGTGTCTCATAGGTGCCGCTGGCGCCACAGGCGTAGGCGGCGAGCAGGCTGCGGAACAGGCTATTGAGGTGCATGGTTCGGACTCCATCGGGGGGGTGATGGGGCGATCATAGGCCGGGGCCGGGCGTTTGGCCGGTAGATTGTTTCGATGAATGTGATAGCCTAAAGTTGTATACAATTTGTTGATACAGGTCACAGGATTATCCGCCTGTATCGTGCACCCTTGTCGCAACACGCGTTTTTAAACCCTGCCATGGAGATTCACATGTTTGCCAAAATCGTTGCTGTTTCCCTGCTGACGTTGGCCAGCGGCCAGTTGCTGGCTGCAGAGTGCAAGGTCACTGTCGACTCCACCGATCAAATGTCGTTCAACACCAAGGCCGTTGAAATCGACAAGAGCTGCAAGACATTCACCGTCGAGCTGACTCACTCCGGCAGCTTGCCGAAAAACGTCATGGGCCATAACTGGGTGCTCAGCTCCGCCGCCGACATGCCCGGTATCGCCAGCGACGGCATGGCCGCCGGCCTCGACAAGAACTACCTCAAGGACGGCGACACCCGCATCATCGCCCACACCAAGATCATCGGTGCTGGCGAGAAAGACTCGGTGACCTTTGATGTGTCCAAGCTGGCAGCGGGGACCGACTATGCGTTCTTCTGCTCGTTCCCGGGCCACATCTCGATGATGAAAGGCACCGTGACCCTGAAGTGAGAGGGCTTGGGGCATGAAAAAAGCGCCTTTCGGGGCGCTTTTTTGTGGGTGTTTCATCGAAGGCAAAGCCACTTATCAACAGGCGGGCGCGGGCTCGCCTGTGACCTTGGTGTCACGGCGCAAACGGCATGACCCGCTTGTGCTCGGTCTTGCGGTACGTGTCGCGGATGATCCGGAACGCTTCTTCACGCAGCGGCTGGCCGTGCAGGAAGGCGTCGATCTCGGCGTAGGTCACGCCGTGGGAGGCCTCGTCCGGTTTGCCCGGGGACAAGTCTTCGAGGTCGGCCGTGGGCACTTTTTCCACCAGCGATTCGGGGGCGCCAAACAGGCGCGCAATCGAACGCACCTGGTTTTTTACCAGCCCGCTCAGTGGCGCAAGGTCGCAGGCGCCGTCGCCGAATTTGGTGAAAAACCCCATCACCGCTTCTGCCGCGTGGTCGGTGCCGATCACCAGCCCGCCCGTCGCACCGGCGATGGTGTACTGGGCCACCATGCGCATGCGTGCCTTGGTGTTGCCCAGCACAAAATCGCGGGACACCGCCGCCTTGCCTTCAAACGCCGCCACTTCACCCGCCAGGGCGTTGACCGCCGGGCCGATGTTGACGGTGTGGCGCTCGTCGGGGTTGATGAAATCCACCGAGGCCTGGGCGTCGTGTTCGTCGAACTGGGTTTGGTAAGGCAGGCGCACGGCGATAAAGCGGTAGGCGTCGTTGCCGGTGCTGGCGCGCAGTTCGGTCATGGCGCGCTGGGCCAACAGGCCTGCGGTCAACGAGTCGACGCCGCCGCTGATGCCCAGCACCAGGGTCTTGAGGCCGGAGTCGAGCAGGCATTTCTGGATAAAGGCCACCCGTCGGGACACCTCCGCCTCAAGGGCGGCCTGGTCCGGGAACGGCGGTTGGACCTTGAGTTGTTCAGCAATCTCACGCTGTACGGCTTGCATGATTCACCCCTCGGAAGGTTCAGCAGGTAGTTTGAAAACGTGGCGCAAATAAGCGGCGAAGTTCGGGTCGGTGCAGTGGGTCTTGCCCGCTTCATCGGAGATCTTCGCCACGGGCTGGCCGTTGCAGGCGGTCATTTTAAGCACGATGCTCATGGGCTCGACACCCGGAATGTCACAGGTGAGGTTGGTGCCGATGCCAAAGCTGACATTGATGCGCCCGCGCAGCGCCCGGAAGATCTCCAGCGACTTGGGCAGCGTGAGGCTGTCGGAGAACACCAGGGTCTTGCTCATGGGGTCGATGCCCAGTTTGTGGTAGTGGGCGATGGATTTTTCCGCCCACTGCACCGGGTCGCCGGAGTCATGGCGCAGGCCGTCGAACAGCTTGGCGAAGTACAGGTCGAAATCGCCCAGGAACGCGTCGGTGGTGATGCAGTCGGTCAGGGCGATGCCCAGCAGGCCCCGGTATTCACGCACCCAGCAGTCCAGCGCGGCGATCTGGCTGTCGATCAGGCGGGGGCCCAGTTGTTGGTGCGCCATGATCCATTCGTGGGCCATGGTGCCCAAGGGTTTCATCTCGATCTGGCGGGCCAGGTGCACGTTGCTGGTGCCTACGAAACGCCCGGGGAAATCATGCTTGAGCACGTTCACCACTTCTGCCTGCACGCCGTAGGAAAAACGTCGACGGGTGCCGAAGTCGGCCACTTGCAGTTCGGACAATTCCTCGGCGCTGGCATTGGCGCTCAACCAGTCGAACTTGCGGTACAGCTGCTCGCGGGCCATTTCCTGGGTGACATGCGGGTAGCGGGCGCGGTTGCGCACTTCGCTGACGATGGCCAGCATCGGCACTTCAAACAAAATCACATGCAGCCACGGCCCGCGCAGGCGGATAAACAACTCGCCGTTTTCGATGCCGGTGTGGATATAGCGCAGGTTGAAGCGGAACAGGCCCAGGAACCGCAAAAAATCCGGCTTCAGAAAGCTGATGCGTTCCAGCGAACTCAGTTGGTCGGCGCTCAGGCTCAGCTCGGCCAGGCGCTCGATCTGATGGCGAATTTCAGTGAGGTAAGGCCGCAGGTCTTCGTGATTGCGGCAGCGAAATTCCCATTCAACTTCCACGTTGGGGTAGTTGTGCAGCACCGCCTGCATCATGGTCAGCTTGTAGAAGTCGGTGTCGAGCAGGTTCTGCACGATGCTATCGGCAAACACACTCTCGCTCATACGGGGATCTCCAGACGGGCCGGCGATGGGCGCCAGCCTTTATCGCGCTATTTAAGAATGCGGTTAGTGGCGCATAGACGCGGTGTGGTTTGCCAGCTGTTTTTTCAAATTGTGTCTACCTGCTCCATCATCCACGTCACGAAATCGCGCACTTTGGGCACCTCGGCCGCATGCTCGGGGTAGGCCAGGTAGTACGCATCCTGGCTGGGCATCGCATGGGGCCAGGGGATCACCAGCTTGCCCTCGGCCAGTTCCTCTTCCACCAGAAAGCGCGGCAGCAACGCCACGCCGCACCCCACTTGCGCGGCGCGGATGCACATGTAAAACGTCTCGAAACGCGGCCCGTGGTAGCTGTGTTCGGTGTGGTGCCCCTGGGCGGCGAACCAGTCGTGCCAGCCCTGGGGGCGCGAGGCGTTTTGCAGCAGGACCAGTTCGCTCAACTGGGTGGGGTCGGTAAACGCGTTGGCGGGCAGGCTGTCCGGGGCGCACACCGGCACCAATTCTTCGCTGAACAGCTTGCGGCTTTCGGTGCCGGGGCGTGAGCCCGCGCCAAAGTAGAAGGCCAGGTCGGCCTTGCCTTGCAGCAGTTCGTCGGGCTCCTGCTCGTTGCACAGGTCCAGGTGGATCTGCGGGTGACGCAACCGCCAGCCCTTGAGGCGCGGCACCAGCCAGCGGGCGCCGAAGGTGTAGGGTGTGGACACGCGCAAAACTTCGGTTTCGCCGCCGTAGGAGCGCAGGTAGTGGGTGGACATCTCCACCTGGCTGAGGATTTTTCGCACCTCCACCAAGTACAGATCCCCGGCCGGTGTCATCTGCAAGCGGCGGCGTACCCGGCGAAACAGCAGGTGTTGCAGCAGTTCTTCCAACTGCGCCACCTGTTTGCTGACGGCGCTCTGGGTGAGGTTCAGCTCCTGCGCGGCGCGGGTGAAGCTCAGGTGCCGGGTGACGGCCTCAAAGCATTGCAGCGCGGTGATCGAGGGCAAATGTCTTTTATTGAGCATGGTGGGGCTCTGTTTTTTCTTTGCATGAATAAACGGAATGATATCTCGCCTATTCGTCGTTTGTTGACAAGTCTTGGGCCCGCTACAAATAAGGCCTGATTCGCCGGGTGTGTCGGCGACGAGAATTTGCCAGCAGATTAAAGGAGTGACCCATGGTTGCCGCATTGCTTGATCGTCTCGGGGTAGACCCGGCCTTGTACCAGTCGGGTAAACAGCCCGTGCATTCGCCCATCGACGGCAGCCGTATCGGCAGTGTGCACTGGCAGGGCGCCGCCGAGGTCGAGCAGCAGGTCAGTCGCGCCGAGCATGCATTCCAGGCCTGGCGCAAGGTGCCAGCGCCGCGGCGCGGCGAGTTGGTGCGCCAGTTCGGCGACGTGCTGCGTGCCCACAAGGCCGACCTCGGCGAGCTGGTGTCGTGGGAAGCGGGCAAGATCACCCAGGAAGGCCTGGGCGAAGTGCAAGAGATGATCGACATCTGCGACTTCGCCGTGGGCCTGTCCCGCCAGTTGTACGGCTTGACCATCGCCTCCGAGCGCCCCGGCCACCACATGCGTGAAACCTGGCATCCGCTGGGCGTGGTCGGCGTGATCAGCGCCTTCAACTTCCCGGTGGCCGTGTGGGCCTGGAACACCGCGCTGGCGCTGGTGTGCGGTAACGCGGTGATCTGGAAACCATCGGAAAAGACCCCGCTCACCGCCCTGGCGTGCCAGGCGCTGTTCGAGCGCGTACTGAACACCTTCAGCGACGCCCCGGCGTACCTGAGCCAGGTGATCATCGGCGGCCGTGATGCCGGTGCTGCGTTGGTGGACGACCCGCGTGTGGCGTTGATCAGCGCCACCGGCAGCACCCGCATGGGCCGCGAAGTGGCGCCCAAAGTGGCCGCGCGGTTTGCCCGCAGCATCCTGGAACTGGGCGGCAACAACGCTATGATCCTGGCCCCCAGCGCCGACCTGGACATGGCCGTACGTGCCATCCTGTTCAGCGCCGTCGGCACTGCCGGGCAACGCTGCACGACCTTGCGCCGCCTGATCGCCCACGAATCGGTGAAGGAAGAAATCGTCACCCGCCTCAAGACCGCGTATGCCAACGTGCGCATCGGCCACCCGCTGGAAGGCAACCTGATCGGCCCGCTGATCGACAAGGGCAGCTTTGACAACATGCAAGACGCCCTGGAGCAGGCCCTGAGTGAAGGCGGCAAGGTGTTTGGCGGCAAGCGCCAACTGCAAGACCAATTCCCCAACGCCTACTACGTGTCGCCTGCGATTGTGGAAATGCCCGAGCAAAGCGACGTGGTGCGTGACGAAACCTTCGCGCCCATCCTGTACGTGGTCGGCTACACCGACTTCGCCGACGCGCTGCATTTGAACAACAACGTGCCGCAAGGCTTGTCGTCGTGCATCTTCACCACCGACGTGCGTGAGGCCGAGCAATTCATGTCGGCGGTGGGCAGCGATTGCGGGATCGCCAACGTCAACATCGGCCCCAGCGGCGCGGAAATCGGCGGCGCGTTTGGCGGCGAAAAAGAAACCGGCGGCGGGCGTGAGTCGGGCTCCGACGCGTGGCGCGGCTACATGCGGCGCCAGACCAATACGGTTAACTATTCGCTGGAGTTGCCGCTGGCGCAGGGCATTACCTTCGACTGATCGGTGGGTGTTTATCCCGGAGCCTGGCAATGGCATTACGCAACGAGTGTTTGTGGGAAACCCTTACCCCAGGCCGCCCGGACCGGGCGGCGCTCAAGGGCGAGGTCAAGGTGGATGTGTGCGTGATCGGCGCCGGGATCACCGGGTTGTCGGCGGCCATTCATTTGCTGGAACAGGGCAAAAGTGTATGCGTGCTGGAGGCGCATCGCACCGGCCAGGGGGGATCGGGGCGTAATGTGGGGCTGGTCAACGCAGGCCTGTGGATCCCGCCGGACGAGATCGAGGCGGGGTTTGGCCGCGAGGTCGGCAGCCAGCTCAACCGCATGCTCGGTGCGGCGCCGTCGCTGGTGTTCAGCCTGGTGGATACCTACGGCATCGACTGCCAGCTGCGCCGCGAAGGCACCTTGCACATGGCGCACAACGCCCGGGGCGAGGCGGATTTGCGCAGCCGGGAGGAGCAATGGAAACGGCGCGGTGCGCCGGTGGAACTGCTCACCGGCAGCGCCTGCGAAGCGGCCACGGGCACCCGCAAGATCGCCGCTGCGTTGCTGGACCGGCGCGCCGGTACGTTGAACCCGATGGCCTACACCACCGGGCTGGCCAATGCGGTTGCGGGCCTTGGTGGGCAACTGTTCGACCACTCTCCCGTGACCCAGCTCGAGCGCCAGGGCGCGCACTGGTCGGTGCAGACCGCCCAGGGCGCGGTGCAGGCTGAGCAGGTGGTGATCGCGTCCAACGCCTACACCGAAGGCGAATGGACGCAGCTGCGGCGCAATTTTTTCCCCGGCTATTACTACCAGGTGGCGTCGGTGCCGCTGACCGACGATGCCGCCCAGCGGATCCTGCCCGGCGGCCAGGGCTCGTGGGACACCCGCCAGGTGCTCAGCAGCATTCGCCGGGACGCCGACGGTCGCTTGCTGCTCGGCAGCCTGGGCAACGGCAATCAAAAACCGGCCTGGTTCCTGAAGGCCTGGGCCGATCGGGTGCAGCAGCATTACTTCCCGTACCTCAAATCGGTGCAGTGGGCGTGCACCTGGACCGGCTGCATCGCCTTTACCCCCGACCACTTGATGCGCCTGTTCGAGCCAGCGCCTGGCCTGGTGGCGGTCACCGGCTACAACGGGCGCGGTGTCACCACGGGTACGGTGGTGGGCAAGGCCTTTGCCGACTACCTGTGTCACCAAAACCCACAAAGCCTGCCCATTCCGTTCACTCCGATGCAGCCACTGGTCGGGGCGGGCGTGCGCAGTTGCCTGTATGAAGCCGGGTTTTCGCTGTACCACGCCGGTCAATGCCTGCGAATTGTCATCTGATCAGCGAAGTAGCTGTAAGAAGCCTGCATTTTCTTAGCAGGCTACTCATCTGTATTGGTGCGAGGCGTAGCAACGGCGCACTGTAAATGTGCAGTTCCGTTACGCCGTTTGTTACAGGTTCAACGATGGCCGTTTGATGGCCGGGTTGCAGCCTGTTTTCAAGCGGGTTGCGCTGATTGGATCCTCAGGTTGCACCCCTTTGAATTAGACGGTTGCACGTCCAGTCAAAAGGCCACCAAACCCCTGTCTTAAACGTGAAGCCGTGTCTTTTTGAAGAATAAAAACGCAATGGCACGCGCCTTGCTCTGGGCTTTGAGGTGAAAGTTTGAAGTGAATTCGTAGTGCCATTAACAAAAACCTCGGAGCACCACTCATGTCCCAGACGTTTTACAAAAAAGGCTTTCTGGCCCTCGCAGTCGCTACTGCGCTGGGTGTTTCTGCGTTCGCTCAGGCTGATGTGAAGATTGGCGTGGCAGGCCCGATGACCGGTGCCAACGCTGCGTTCGGTGAGCAGTACATGACGGGTGCCAAGGCGGCGGCGGAGGTCATCAACAAGGCGGGCGGGATCAACGGCGAGAAAATCGTGCTGGTCGCCGGCGATGACGCGTGCGAACCCAAGCAGGCCGTGGCCGTGGCCAACCGCCTGGTCGACCAGGACAAGGTGATCGGTGTGGTCGGGCACTTCTGCTCCTCCAACACCATCCCGGCCTCCGAGGTTTACAGCGATGCGGGCGTGATCGCGATCACCCCAGGCTCCACCAACCCGCAAGTGACCGAGCGCGGCCTGACCGCGATGTTCCGCATGTGCGGGCGTGACGACCAGCAAGGCATCGTGGCCGGTGACTACATCGTCGACGTGCTCAAGGGCAAGAAAGTCGCGGTCATCAACGACAAGGACACCTACGGCAAAGGCCTGGCCGACGCCACCGCTGCCCAGTTGACCAAGCGCGGCGTGAAGCCGGTGCTCGAAGAAGGCCTGACCCGTGGCGAAAAAGACTTCAGCGCCCTGGTGACCAAGATCCGCGCCACCGGCGCCGACGTCGTGTACTTCGGCGGCCTGCACCCGGAAGCCGGCCCCCTGGTGCGTCAGATTCGTGAAGCGGGCCTCAAGGACGTCAAGTTCATGTCCGATGACGGCGTCGTCACCGACGAACTGGTGGCCACTGCGGGCGGTGCCCAGTACGTGAACGGCGTGTACATGACCTTTGGCGCCGACCCGCGCCTGCTGCCAGAGAGCAAGGCAGTGGTGGAAGAGTTCCGCAAGGCGGGCAAAGAGCCTGAAGGCTACACCCTGTACGCCTACGCCTCGATCCAGGCCCTGGCCGCAGGCTTCAACGGTGCCAAGTCCAACAAGGGTGAAGACGCGGCCAAGTGGCTCAAGGCGCACCCGGTGCAAACCGTCATGGGCGAGAAGACCTGGGACGCCAAGGGCGACCTGAAAGTGTCCGACTACGTGGTGTACCAGTGGGACGCCAACGGCAAATACCACCAGCTGGAAAAACAGAAATAAGGCCGGGCACGGTCGCTTGAGCCCCGCCCCTGCCTGAATCCGTTCTCTCTCAGGTGGGGGCCGGGCCTGGCCTCGTGAGCATCGTCATGTTTCTGTACTTTTCCTAGAGGAACCGCACACCCACAGGTGTGCAGGTTCTCACTGCGTGAGATTGCGTTATGGATGGTATTTTCCTGCAGCAACTGGTCAACGGCCTGACCCTCGGGTCGGTCTATGGCCTGATCGCCATCGGCTACACAATGGTCTACGGCATCATTGGCATGATCAACTTCGCCCATGGCGAGGTTTATATGATCTCCGCTTACCTCGCGGCGATCAGTCTGGCACTGCTGGCTTACTTCGGCATCGAATCCTTTCCGCTGCTCATGCTCGGCACCCTGATCTTCACCGTGGTCGTCACCGGCGTTTACGGATGGGTCATCGAACGTGTCGCGTACAAGCCCCTGCGCAACTCCACCCGCCTGGCGCCGCTGATCAGCGCCATCGGTATTTCGCTGATCCTGCAGAACTACGCACAAATCGCCCAGGGCGCCAAGCAACAAGGCATTCCCACCCTGCTGGCCGGCGCCTGGCGCGTCGACATCGGCACCGGGTTCGTGCAACTGACCTACACCAAGATCTTCATCCTCGTGGCCGCCTTCGCCGGCATGGCGCTGCTGACCTACGTGATCAAGTACACCAAGCTGGGCCGCATGTGCCGAGCTACCCAGCAAGACCGCAAGATGGCGTCGATCCTGGGCATCAACACTGACCGGGTGATCTCCTACGTGTTTGTGATCGGTGCCGCGATGGCGGCCCTGGCGGGCGTGCTGATCACGCTCAACTACGGCACGTTCGACTTCTACGCAGGCTTCATCATTGGCATCAAGGCCTTTACCGCTGCGGTACTGGGTGGCATCGGTTCGCTGCCGGGGGCGATGCTGGGCGGGATCATCCTTGGCATCTCCGAGTCGCTGTTCTCGGGGTTGATCAACTCTGACTACAAAGACGTGTTCAGTTTCTCCCTGCTGGTGGTGATTCTGATCTTCCGTCCCCAGGGCCTGCTCGGTCGTCCGCTCGTGGCGAAGGTGTAAACATGTCTGCTGCCAAATCTATCGATATCAAGAAAAGTGTGGTCGACGCAGTCCTTGCCGGGCTGATTTCGTTGATCGTGTTCGGCCCTATCGTCGGCGTCGTGCTCGACGGCTACAGCTTCAACCTGGAACCTGCGCGCGTGGCGCTGCTGGTGGCCATTGTGGTGGTCGGGCGCTTCGCCATGAGCCTGTTCCTGCAAACCCCCAAGGGCCTGAAGATTCTGCAGGGCTTTGAAAGCACCGGCTCCGGCGTGCACGTGCTCAAGCCCGACTACAAGTCGCGGTTGCGCTGGATCATCCCGGCCCTGATCGTGATCGCCATCGTGTTCCCGTTCTTTGCCAACAAGTACCTGCTGACCGTGGTGATCCTCGGCCTGATCTACGTGTTGCTGGGGCTGGGCCTGAACATTGTGGTGGGCCTGGCCGGGCTGCTCGACCTGGGTTACGTGGCGTTCTACGCCATTGGTGCCTACGGCCTGGCGCTGGGTTATCAGTACCTGGGCCTGGGGTTCTGGACGGTGCTGCCGCTGGCCGCCATTTGTGCGGCGCTGGCCGGGTGCATCCTGGGGTTTCCGGTGCTGCGAATGCACGGCGATTACCTCGCCATCGTGACCCTGGGGTTTGGTGAAATCATCCGCCTGGTGCTCAACAACTGGCTGTCGTTTACCGGCGGCCCGAACGGCATGCCGGTGCCATCGCCGACTTTCTTCGGCCTGGAATTCGGGCGCAAGGCGAAGGATGGCGGGGTGCCGTTCCACGAGTTCTTCGGCATCGACTACAACCCTAACTTCAAATTCCTGTTCATCTACATCGTGCTGTTTCTGGTGGTGCTGCTGGTGCTGTACGTCAAGCACCGCCTGACCCGCATGCCGGTGGGCCGCGCCTGGGAAGCCTTGCGCGAAGACGAAATCGCCTGCCGCTCCATGGGCCTGAACCACGTACTGGTCAAACTCTCGGCCTTTACCATCGGTGCCTCCACGGCCGGCCTGGCCGGGGTGTTTTTTGCCAGCTACCAGGGTTTCGTCAACCCGTCCTCGTTCACCTTTTTCGAGTCGGCGCTGATCCTGGCCATCGTGGTGCTGGGCGGCATGGGCTCGACAGTGGGCGTGGTGATCGCGGCGTTCGTGCTCACGGTGGCGCCGGAACTGCTGCGCAGTTTCTCCGAATACCGGGTGCTGCTGTTTGGCGTGTTGATGGTGGTGATGATGATCTGGCGACCGCGCGGTTTGATCCGCATCAGCCGCACCGGCGTAACCCCACGTAAAGGAGTGGCGCCATGAGCAAGGAAATCGTCCTGTCCGTCGAAAACCTGATGATGAGTTTCGGCGGCATCAAGGCCTTGAGGGATGTGAACCTCAAGGTCGAGCGCAACTCGATCTTTGCCCTGATCGGCCCCAACGGCGCCGGCAAAACGACCGTGTTCAACTGCCTCACCGGCTTCTACACGGCCACGGGTGGCAAAATCGACCTCAACGTGCGCGGCAAAAAGACCAACGTGATCCAGCTGCTGGGCGAGTCGTTCAAGGCGCGCGACTTCATCTCGCCGAAAAGCTTCGTCACCCGGGTGTTCTACAAGATGTTTGGCGGCACCCACCTGGTGAACCGCGCAGGGCTGGCGCGGACCTTCCAGAACATTCGCTTGTTCAAGGAAATGTCCGTGGTGGAAAACCTGCTGGTGGCCCAACACATGTGGGTCAACCGCAACATGCTCGCGGGCATCCTCAACACCAAGGGCTACCGCAAGGCCGAAAGCGACGCGCTGGACCACGCCTTCTACTGGCTGGAAGTGGTGGACCTGGTGGACTGCGCCAACCGCCTGGCTGGCGAGCTTTCCTACGGCCAGCAGCGCCGCCTGGAAATCGCCCGGGCCATGTGCACGCGCCCGCAGATCATCTGCCTGGACGAACCGGCGGCGGGCCTCAACCCGCAGGAAACCGAAGCCCTCAGCGCGATGATCCGCCTGCTGCGCGACGAACACGACCTGACGGTGGTGCTGATTGAACACGACATGGGCATGGTGATGAGTATTTCCGACCACATCGTGGTGCTTGACCACGGCAACGTCATCGCCGAAGGCGGCCCGGAGGCGATCCGCAACGATCCCAAAGTGATCGCGGCGTACCTGGGCGCCGATGAAGAGGAGCTGGTATGAGTACGCCGATCCTCGAAATGAAAGACCTGGACGTGTTCTACGGGCCGATCCAGGCGCTCAAGAAAGTCTCGCTGCACATCGACGAAGGCGAAACCGTGAGCCTGATCGGCTCCAACGGCGCGGGCAAGTCCACGTTGCTGATGTCTATCTTCGGCCAGCCACGGGCCGAAGCGGGGCAGATTCTGTATCGCGGCGTCGACATTACCCACAAGTCGTCGCACTACATCGCCTCCAACGGCATCGCCCAGTCGCCAGAAGGGCGCCGCGTGTTCCCCGACATGACGGTGGAAGAAAACCTGCTGATGGGCACCATCCCGATTGGTGACAAGCACGCCGCCGAGGACATGCAGCGCATGTTCGAGCTGTTTCCCAGGCTCAAGGAGCGCCGTAACCAGCGGGCCATGACCATGTCTGGTGGCGAGCAGCAAATGCTCGCCATCGCCCGCGCGCTGATGAGTCGGCCCAAGCTGTTGCTGCTCGACGAACCGAGCCTGGGGCTGGCGCCGATCGTGGTGAAGCAGATTTTTGCCACGCTGCGCGAACTGGCCTCCACGGGCATGACCATCTTTCTGGTGGAACAGAACGCCAACCACGCGTTGCGCCTGTCTGACCGGGCGTACGTGATGGTCAACGGCGAAATCCGCCTGACAGGCACCGGCAAGGAGCTGCTGGTGAACGAGGACGTGCGCAACGCCTACCTCGGCGGCCACTAAGCCGACGCCCCCGGTGGGAGCGTGGCTGCCTGCGTCGCGGGCAGGCCCGCTCCCATTTTTTTTGGGTTCTTCACCCGCTTGATCCGGCTGCTGTCCAACTGGCCCGTGTAGGCCGGCCCCCCTATGTGCGGGGGAGTCATCACTTGAATGAACCCGTTGCGGCCATTTACTGACCTGCCCCCCCCCCTTGCAAAGTCGAATGCATTTTAGGAATCGCCTGACATCAATTGTTTTGCCGTTTTGTTAGCGTGCGCGCCTGTTAAGTCGAGATTAAACACGTTAACGCTACCCGCACGGTCAAGGACGATGATCAATGAGCAGCACCTATACCGTTAAAAGCGGCGGCACGCTGGGGGAAATTGCCCGGCAACCCGCGTTCCCCTTCGGGTGATGGCGGGCAAGCCGTTCAACAAACGACTCGCCGCTGACCTGATCAAAGACATCCGGCAGGCGATTGGCACGGGGCGCAAAACAAGCGTGCTGGGCAGCCTTGAACTGAAGATCAACAGCTGGACCAGCCAAGAGGACAACCTGCTCAACGCCTTGCATCGCGAGGCGAGCTGGACGATCGGCGAGCGCGATACCGTGCCCTATGCGGTGTCGGCAGAAGCACACACCTGGCGATTTGCCGCCAGTGCCAGTACCGGAGACATGGAGCAATTCACACCTAACTTTTACGGAAGCGCCACACCACATCAAGGAGCACCCAAGAGATGTTCAGTTCTGCCAACCAAGCTCATTTCAGCCTGACCATCGATCATCTTGAGCACGATCTTCAAGTGCTTTCGTTTACCGGCACCGAGGGTATCAGCCAACCCTACGCATTCGATGTGGAACTGGTCAGTGATAATCCCGACCTGGACTTGGAGACCTTGCTGCACAAACAGGCGTTCCTGGCGCTTGACGCGGCGGGCAGCGGCATCCACGGTCAGATCTACTGCATCGCCCAAGGCGATGCCGGCAAACGCCTGACCCGCTACCGCCTGACGCTGGTGCCACAGCTGAGCTATCTGAAACACCGAACAAACCAGCGCATCTACCAGCAGATGTCCGCACCGAAAATCATCGCGCTGATCCTCGACGAGCATGGCATCAGGAGTAACGCCTACAGCTTCCAACTGAGCCAACCGTGCCCGGACCGCGACTATTGCGTGCAGTACGACGAAACGGATCTGCATTTCGTGCAACGCCTGTGCGAAGAGGAGGGGATTCACTACCATTTCCAACACACGCCCAAGGGGCATTTGCTGGTGTTCGGCGACGACCAGACCGTGTTCCCGAAACTCGGCCAGCCGACAGCTTATGTACAAGGCAGCGGTATGGTCGCGAAGGAACCGGTCATCAAAAGCTTCACGCAACGCCTGGAAACCCGCACCAGCCGCACGACCCGTCGCGACTACGACTTCGAAAAGCCGCGCCTGCTGCTGGAGTCCGCCTACAGACCTGAAGGCGAAAGCACCGAGCCAGACCTCGAAGACTACGACTATCCGGGCCGCTTCACCGACCGTGCCCGGGGCAAACGCCTCAGCCAGAGAGCGTTGGAGCGCCATCGTGCAGACTACCGACAAGCCGAAGGCCACGGCGACCAGACCACACTGGCCAGCGGCCACTTCCTGGAACTCTCCGACCACCCGCGCACCGAGTGGAACGACCTGTGGCTGCTCACCAAAATCTTCCACGAAGGTAAACAGCCGTCAGTCCTCGAAGAATCGGTAACCAGCGACGCCACCGCCGACCAAGACGACTTCCACCAGGGCTACCGCAATCGCTTCCTCGCTACTCCATGGGCCGTATTCTATCGCTCGGCGCTGGAACACCCGAAACCGCGCGTCCTCGGCAGCCAAACCGCCATGGTCACCGGCCCCAAAGGTGAAGAAATACACTGCGACCAATATGGCCGCATCAAAGTGCAGTTCCACTGGGACCGCGAAGGTTTGGCGGATGACACAAGCAGCTGCTGGATGCGCGTCTCCAACTGCTGGGCCGGCGACCGCTACGGCGCCATCGCCATCCCGCGTATCGGCATGGAAGTCCTCGTCACCTTCCTCGAGGGCGACCCCGATCAACCACTCGTGACCGGTTGCCTCTACCACAAGGAAAACCAGGTTCCCTACAAGTTGCCAGCTAACAAAACACGCACCGTGTTCAAAACCCTCAGCTCACCGGGGGGCGGCGGGTATAACGAACTGCGGATTGAAGACAAGAAAGGTGCCGAACAGATCTACCTGCATGCCCAGCGGGATTGGGATGAAAACATTGAGCATGACCAGAAGATCCGCGTGGGTAATGAACGCCACGACACGGTAGAGAAAAACACCTACACCGAGTTGAAGGCTGAAGAACATCGCACCACGATTGGGGATCGCAAAATTGAAGTAAGAGCTGATGACCACCTGGTGATAGGCCAAAACCAGCACATCAAACTGGGAACCGCGCAGTTGATGACGGCAGGTAAAGAAATTCATCTCAAGGCCGGACAGAAAATGGTAATCGAAGCAGGCACGGAACTCACCGTGAAAGCCGGCGGTAGCTTCGTCAAGCTCAATGCGGGTGGCATCACCGTCGTGGGGCCTGTCATCAAGCTGAATGCCGGAGGTGCGGCGGGCGTCGGAACTGGAAATGCAGCGCTCCTGCCACAGGTGCCCCTGCCCGCTGCTTCTGACAAGGCCGGTGAAGTACCGAAGCGTGGCGAGTCGCAACTGGCGCCGGATGTCATCCACAAACTCAGCGCAACCATCAGTGCTGTACCCGGTCATCCCGGTTACGAGGATGAGCCCTATACGCTGTTCGCCGATGGCTCCGTGATTCAGGAAGGCCTCACGGGCGGCGACGGTAAAATCATTTTTGACCACGTCCCTGGCACCCAAGTTTATGCAGTTGAGTTGGTGAATGGCCATCGCTTCGAGATTGAACCCAAAGAAGAAAGTAGCCAATCAGCTGCACAGAACCAACAACTGGCTCGTCAGGGCTATCGCGACTATCACGCGCAGGTCGATCAGCTCGAAGCGATGAACTCGACGGATGACTACCGCGCCGTTAACTTGAACCCCGCCAGTAAGCCAAATAGCCATTGAGTGCAGGAAGCAATCGAATGACGACTGATTACAGCAAAGAAGTGATCCAACTGACGCCTAGAGAACACAAGTCCACCTCCCTGACAATGGACTGGTTCGCGAGGAAAGCGTTCTACCCACCACGTGCCGGTATAAAGGTCACCCCTTTGATCAATGGTGACAAGGCGTTCGGCGCTGTATACGACGCCATTCAGGCCGCAACTAAGAGTGTCGAAATAATCAGTTGGGGATTCGACCCGGCGATGCGCTTCAAACCCGACAGCGATCGCATCGGTGAGTTGCTCGATGTTCGAGGTCGCCACGGGGTCAAGACGCGTGTGCTGATCTGGAAAAACCCTCTGGCCAACTTTGTTGAAAACACCCTCATTGGCGATGGTCTGGCAGGCTCGGGAGGCACTGCTGCCGGGTCGGGTATGGCTAGAGGGAGCGCAGCGTCTGATAGCTCTGTGCAGGCTCGCCAGCAACTGGAGTATCGTCGCACAATTCACCAACATGAATTGACCAAACTACGCGCCGGTCAAATCCCTGCGTACGGCACCAGCGGCTATCGCTACGATACGCGTGAAAAGGAGCTGCTGGACATTCTGACCGACGTGCAAGCGCAACTGAACGGACAAGGTGGCTACAACAAACTCAAAGGTTCTGGCGCGCCCAAATATTCCCCACAGGATGAGGAATACACGCGGGAGTGGTTCAGCCGCGTCCACGATGGGCGGATGCAGAACGTCGAGTTCCGCACCCGGGACTTTTCTACTGAAATACCCCTGAATGCCGCCATACGCGGGCCGCAGATGCGCCATGAAAAAGGACGTCTGGCGACCCTTTATCGTTTGATGAAAGGGGAAGTACCCGATACCAACTTTGCACATATGTTGCTTTTGACCCTGTTTGGCAGCCACCACCAAAAGATGGTGTTGGTGGACTATGAAGACACGGCGAACGCGGTTGGCTTCGTCATGGGGCACAACATGCATCGCAATTATTGGGATACCAGTGCGCACCTGTATGACGACAAAGCCGCCCGGCGTAGCCCAGGCTTCGGTCCATGGCAGGATTTGTCCATGAAAGTACAGGGCCCTGCCCTGCATGACCTGAACCACAACTTCAGCACCGCCTGGGATCGGGAAACCTTTTGGGTCAAAAAATGGTTTGTCGATGGCCTGCGCGATCAACGCCAAGCCATCAAACCGGACAATTTCAAAGTCGCCGGTTCAACGATGGCGCAGGTTTGTCGTACGCAACCGCAAGAAGGTGCCGAGACCTCGATTCTGGAGCTGTACCACAAGGCTTTAGGCAACGTGCGCAACTACGTCTATTTTGAAAACCAGTATTTTCGCTATCCGCCGTTTGCCAAACAGTTGCGCGAGCTGGCGGCTGCTTATATCGCAAAGAGTAGAGACAAGGATTTGTACGTGTTCGTGGTCACTAACAACCCGAACGACAAGGGTTTTTCCAGTACCACCTATGCCACCTTGCAGGAATTGGGGCAGGAGCAACTGATGCCTCAGGCTCAGCGCAGCCTGGTGGAAGATATGTTGCGAAAACGCAGTCAGTTGGCGTATTTGCAAGCAAACCCGCAAAACGCCCCCTACGTACAGCGGGCTCAGCTCAACCGAGCCGAACGACTTAAGCGCGAGATTATCGAACTGGAAAAAAAAGGCGTCACCCCTGAGGTGGAACAGCGTCTGGGCGGCCTCAAACCAAAAGATATTCCTGAGCTGAGTAAGCCGAAATCGGATGGCGGTGAAGATCAAAAACCCTACGCCCTCAAGGATTTACCGGGGCTCAAGGTCGTCATTGCAACACTGACTGCTTGCACTCCAGAGCCCGGAAGTACGTTAGCCGAGGGCGAGCAGGCTTTTTTCAAGGACATCTACGTACACTCAAAACTGTTGGTAGTGGATGATGTTTTTAGTCTGCTAAGTTCTGCAAATATCAACACTCGTAGCCTGCATACAGACTCTGAATTAGGTCTGGCTGCACCAGATGCTGAGCTGGCCAAGCATTGGCGGGAGGAGTTGTGGAAGTTGCATGCCGGTAAGTTTTTTAACGATGATAAGGGGCGTTGCGATGCAACTAAAAACTTCAAAAGATGGAACGATGTGATGGATAAAAACTGGGAAAAAAAAGGCAGAAATAAACCATTAATTGCCCATCTAACTCGTTTTTGGGACGTGGAGACGCCTTATGCCAAAGCCATCGACTAGAACCATTTCTTTTTGTGCCCTCATTCTTTCACTTTTGTTGAGCGGAGCTCCGGCCATGGCCTATCCAACCTTTACCTGCGCCTACGAAAAAGACCACAACCCGCCGCTGGATGCTGAAGCTGAACGCTGGTTTCAACAGGCCCGTGCTTTGGAGAAAGTACGAGGAGTCAAAGACTGGAAGACCATCGTCGGACTCTACGAAAAAGCCATCGCCAAAGATCATTGGAAGGCGATGCACAACCTGGCGGGACTCTATCGCACGGGCTGGCCAGGACAACCCGGCGTTGAGCAAGACACCAACAAGATGCTTGATCTCTACGAGCGTATGGTGAAGCTCAAAGTCCCGCTGGGTTATTACAACTGGGCTGTGGTTGCCGAAAATGGACGAGGGGTTTTGAAGTCGGACCGGATGGCCAGTTCTTATATGTTCCAGGCAGCGCAATTGGGCAGTCCACTAGCCCAGGTTCAAATCGGACGATACTTCGCTTTTGCTCTCCCCAGGGATAAGCAGGACGATGACATGGCTGAGCGCTATTACCGATGTGCGGGCGCTCAGGACAATCCCGACGCCATAGAGAAAACCGCAAGTTTTTATGATACAGCTAAAGAAAACAAACCGAGGGCTCTATTCTATTACCAGCGCGCCGCATCGTTAGGTAGTTCCACGGGCTTTAGCTATCTAAGTGGAGTATTTGAATCTGAACCTGAACCCATAAATAACTTTGGATATCAGCCAGATCCCAAGCTTCATGAGCTGTATGCTGGCTTATGGAAGCAACTGGATGATAATCCTAAGTTACGCTTCCCCAATCTCATGAAAGACCACCCGCTTCCAGCCCATCCCAAACAAGGTTTTGACGCAGAGCATCCAGACCGTCGACCGGAAATATGAGTAACTCTACTCAGCA